>JAYELL010000021.1:0-12119 GCA_034717495.1 Chloroflexota bacterium
AATATGTCTTTCCCTCCTCTCGCCTCTCCATCGACCCGCGCAGCGGCGTCAAGCGCCGCCACCACATCCACGAGAACAACCTGCAAAAAGCTGTCAAAAAAGCCACCCAACTAGCCGGCATCGACAAGCGCGTCACCTGCCACGTCTTCCGCCACTCCTTCGCCACCCACCTGCTGGAAAACGGCTACGATATTCGCACCGTTCAGGAACTCCTGGGCCACAAAGATGTCAAGACCACCATGATCTACACCCATGTGCTCAACCGGGCAGGCCTGGCCGTCCGCAGCCCCCTGGATTGACCCACAGCAGGGGGTTGCCTGGCACCACCCACTACTCACGACGCGGTTCTGCTCTCCCGGTCGTAGTTTTGGCCCAGGAAGGCGGGTGCCCGGACGCGGCGGAAGGCGAAGATCATGACAACGATGGTGGCCAGGTAGGGCAGCATGCGCAGGAACTGGTGGGGTATGCCGATGTCGGTTACCTGCAGCCGCAGCGCCAGGATATCGACGATAGCGAAGAAAAAGGAGCCCAGTAGAATGCCCTGGGGAGTCCAGCCGCCGAAGAAGGTCAAAGCGATGGCAAGCCAGCCGCGGCCGCGCACGATGCCGTCGGTGTAGGTGCCGGTATAGACCATGGGTAGATAGGCGCCGGCCAGTCCCATCAACATGCAACCGATCACAGCAGTGCTGTAGCGGTAGCGTCTCACGTTCACGCCCAGGCTGTCGGCAGCCTTGGGATTCTCTCCCACCGCGCGCAGCGAGAGGCCGATACTGGTCCTGTAAAGAAGGTAGTAGAGAAAGAGGGAGAGCA
Organism: Chloroflexota bacterium; assembly: GCA_034717495.1. NCBI lineage: Bacteria > Bacillati > Chloroflexota > Chloroflexota bacterium. Next base: position 811 of record JAYELL010000021.1, read on the forward strand.
CAACGCTGAAATAGACCAGGATGTTCTGGTTGAACAGGATGGGGCCGAGTACCGGGATGTTGCTCAACAGGGGGATCGGCAGCCGTTGGAGGGTTGGAATGATGGGAGGCTTCAGGGTGACGCCCACGACCACCTTGAAGAGCAGGCTGGATAGCCCCAATCCGAGGAAGAAGAGTGCCAGCCCGATGACGAACTGGTCCATCTTGAGATCAGTGGTGAAATAAGCCAGGGCCAGGCCAAACAGCCCGCCTGCCAGCATAGCCAGCGCCATACCAACCGCAAGGCTATCGAACAGGTAGGCGCCCAGAAAACCGACCGACGCGCCCACCAGCATGATGCCCTCCTGGGACACGATGAACAGGCCGGTGCGGCCGGCCAGCATGGTGCCCTGGCTGGCCAACAGATAGGGCACTACCGCCAGCATGACCAGGCTGGCCAGATTAATCAGCGGTGTGTCAGCCATCGGCTATCGTCTCCTCACCACGTCGGTCAACAGCACAAAGATCAGGATCAGGGCCTCGACGATGAATACCATCTCTCCGGGGATGGCCATGGTGCGCTGCATGGCGCTGGCGCCCACCTCCAGTATGGCGATGAACAGGGCCACGAAGGGTACAGCCGCGTTGTTGCCCTTGGCAATCAGGCCGATGATGATTCCCAGCAGCAGGAAGTTGGAGTGAAAGCCCTCGATCAGGCGTCCGTGCACGCCCGCCACCTCGATAGCGCCGGCCAGCCCTGCAATGGCACCGCCCAACAACAGCGAGGTGAAGAACATCTGGCGCACGCTGATGCCGAAGACGCGCGAGGCCCTGGGGTTGGCGCCCGTGGCGATCAGTTCGTAGCCGGCCGAGGTGTGGTCGGTGTAGAGATAGACCAGGACGGACACGAGGATGGCGATGAGGATGCCACTATGCAGCGGTGGCCGGGACAACAACAGGGGCAACTCCCCGCCGACCCCGATGGGAACGGTCGTGGGATGGCCGGCCACGGGATCGGGCCATATCTGCGTGGCCACGAAGTCGATCAACTGGAAGGCCACGAAGTTCATCAGCACCGTGGTCAGGATCTCGTTGATGCCGAAGCGGAAGAGCAGCCAGGCCGGTCCCAACACCCACAGGGCGCCAAAAATCATGCCTGCCAGCAAGACCAGGGGCAGGAGCAGGGGCAGCGGCAGATCGAAGAAGAGGATGCCCACTGCGGCCGCGCCGATTCCACCCACGATCATCTGCCCCTCGCCGCCGATGTTGAACTTGCCAGCGGCCAGCGGTATGGTGAAGGCAAATGCCTGCAACACCAGCGGCACCCACTTGATGAGGGTCTGGACGAAACCGTTGGGGGTGCGAAAGGAGGTGAACAGAATGGTCGAATAGGCCTGCAGCACATCGAAGCCCATCAGAGCCAACAGAATGCCTACCGCGGCAAATGCGGCCAGTACCGCTACGACATAGGGAACGAGGGTACGCGCCGCGTTGGCCAGCGGGGATTGCTGTGGTAGTGCCTGTGTCTCATGCATCGGCCTGCACTCCGCTCATCAAACGGCCGATCTCGTAGCGATCGAAGGCAGCCCGCTCCAGGATGCCGGCGATCTTTCCCCGGAAGACGACAGCGATGCGGTCAGACAGCAGCAGCAATTCGTCCATATCCTCGGACACCAGCAGCGTGGCCACACCCTGTTCCTTCTGTTCCAGGATGCGCGAGTAGATGGACTCCACCGAGGGGATGTCGAGCCCGCTGGTCGGATTGTGCGCGATCAGCAGCCGCAGGGGCCGGGAAAAGGCTCGCGCCAGCATCACTCGCTGGATGTTGCCGCCCGACAGGTTAGCCGCCGTTTCCTTGGGGCCCTGGGCGCGGATACTGTACTCGGCGATCAGGTCGCGGGCCGTTTCGTAGATGGACGACCAGTTGAGAAAACCCCGTCGATTGCTGTAGGGGGGCCGGCGCTGCGAGCCCAGGATCAGGTTCTGGGCCACATTGGCCGTGGGCAAGAAACCATCCTGCTGCCGGTCCTGGGGTACGTAGGCGATGCCCAGGCCCAGGCGCCCGGCGGTGGACCCGGCGCTGATATCCTGGCCGTCGAGTTGCACGCTGCCTGCCGCGGCTGTACGGATACCCAGGATAGCCTCCAGCAACTCCTGCTGGCCGTTGCCCGCCACCCCTGCGATGCCCAGGATCTCCCCCGCGTGCACTGCCAGGGACAGGTCGTCAACCAGCGGTCCCGCTTCTCCGTCGACCCTCAATCCGTCTACGTCCAGGATCAACTGCGCGTTCGGAGCGATTCCTCGATCTGCCTCCACGGCAGCGGAGAAGAGCAGGCTCTTCTCCAGCGCGACGTCGGCGCCCACCATGCTACGCACAATCATCTCCTCGCTGACGTCGTCGCGAGGCCGTGTGAAGATGCGTTGCCCGTCCCGCAGCACGGAGATCGTGTGGCAGACGCTCATCACCTCCCGCAGCTTGTGGGTGATGAACACAACGCTCATGCCCTCGCCCACCATCAGCTTCAGCGACTGGAACAGGTGTCCCACCTCCTGGGGTGTCAGGTGGGTGGTAGGCTCATCCAGGATGAGCAGGTCGACGCCGCGGTAGAGCGCCTTGAGTATCTCGACCCGCTGCCTGATCCCCATGGGCAGATCCTCGATGCGGGCGCCAGGCTCCACATTCAAGCCGAAGTGATCGGAAAGGTCACGAATCTGCTGTTCGGCCGCAGAGAGGTCCATGGTGGGTCGATTGGGCAGGTGCGTTCCCAGCACGACGTTCTCAGCCACGGTAAATTCATTCACCTGCAGGAAGTGCTGGTGCACCATACCGATGCCGTAGTCGATGGCGTTCTTGGGCGAATGGATATCGACGGACTGGCCGCGCAGGGTGATCGACCCCGAGTCGGGCTTGTAAAGGCCGTAGAGGACGTTCATCAAGGTGGTCTTGCCAGCCCCATTGCCGCCCACAAGTCCATGGAGTTCCTTCGCCTGGAGGCTCAGATCGACATCCTTGAGCGCGTGGACAGGGCCGAAGGATTTGTTGATATCCTCCAGGCGAAGCAGGGCAGTGTCATTCATTGCCGGTCAGCTTATTCGATCGCATCGGTGTTCTTGATAACCTCGATCTCGCCGCTGATCAATGCCTCCGTGATCTCATGCATCTTCGCGAGTATCTCGTCCGATACGTGGCTGGGGGCTTGCAGGGAAACACCGGTGTCGAATCCCAGCGGATAGTAGCCGCCGATCTCGCCCTCCATGATGTTGCCTACAATAGCCGTCAACGGCACAGCGAAGTCGTAGAGCAAAGCGGTGACATAGTTGTCGGGCGCGAAGCTGGACTTATCGGAGTACTTGGCGGTGACCCAGACCTGGTCGGATGCATTCTTGGCCGATTCGAAGACACCCAGCATGCCCAGGTTCAGACTACCCACCAGCACATCTACATCTTCGGCAACCATGGCGTCGCCCAGCTCGCGGGCCTTGGTGGGATCATTGAAATCACCCACCCAGACCGGCTTGATCTCCACGTCCAGGCCCAGATCATCGACGGCCTGGTTCATGGCATGTACCTCGGCGTAGGAAAAGGGCAGGGTAAGGCCGCCAAGATAGCCGACCTTGCCGGTTTCCGTCAACTGAGCCGCCAGCGCACCCAGGCCATAGAATCCCACATGAAAGTTGCGGTCGATAACCCACACGTTGGGCGGCGGGTCCTGGGCCGGTGCGTCCCCCTCCGCGATGAAGTAGACCTCGGGAAATTCCTCGGCCATGCCCAGAGTCTGGCTGAAGAACTGGCCGCCGTGGGTGAAGATGATGTTGTAGCCGTCGTCGATATACTCCCGCATCACCCGCTCCACGTCGGGCACAGGCACGCTTTCCGAGTAGGCGGTCTCGATGCCGAGATTCTTTCCCGCCTCAGTGGTGCCGAGGTAGCCCAGGGTGTTGTAGTCGGCGTCGGTAATCACACCGGGGAAGATGGAGGCCAGCTTGAATTCCGCCTCGGAGGCGGCATCGGGTGCGGCCTCAGGCGCGGTGGTAACCGGTGCCGGCGCCACACACGCGCCCAGCACCAACGCAGCGATTACAATGAGCAGGAATGGGAGGACGCTTCGCTTTGACATGGGAACTCTCCTTGTAGAAACGGGGGAAAAGAGTGTACAGTTCGCCTAAATATACACCACAGGGATCAGACTGTCAATGGACGTTAAACGGGGATGTCACCACTTTGTGCGCCTGGGCATAGCGCATCAAGGCCATGTACTCTCGTACCGATCAGGCGACAACGCGGAGAGATTGGTAGCCACCGGTGGGAGCCTCCCCACCATCTTCTCTTACCACATACGACATCCTCCACGCACGCACCGGGATGGCGGGGAATGAAGATACTGGGCTCGACCGTGAAGACCATGCCCGGTTCGAGAACCGTGCTGTCCCCGGCGGTCAGGAATTGCACGGCATCGAAAAATCCCCGGCGGAGTTGACGGATGTTTGAAAGTCTTCCTTGGCTGCCACTGTGTTGGAAAACACATCAAGACAATTCGTCCAGCAGCGTCCTGGCATCGATCATGTCAGGCGTATCAAATCCCTCCGTGAACCAGTCAAAGACCTTTCAACCGATATTTCCGCGATTGCGTTAATTTTACGTTCTTGTTACGTCCCACTTACGGCCATCTGCTATGCTGAGGCCAACGATCAAGAAAAACCAATGGACGGAGAACCCTTCGAGGAGGTTTACGATGAAACGGCTACCTATCGCACTACTGTTGGCAGCGCTGTTGGTTCTGATGGTCAGCAGCATGGTCCATGCCGGAAGCACCGCCATGCTCGGGGACGAGCCGACCGACGAGGCATTCCCCAGCATTTCGCAGCACCAAATGGACTGCTGGGCCAAGTATGAGGCCTACTGGCGAGACCGCCTGGCCGAGGCTGAGCAGAACATTGCTCCGGCCGAGACCGCCCGCCTGGCCGAGGCCTATCCCAGCATTTCGCAGCACCAAATGGACTGCTGGGCCAAGTACGAGGCCTACTGGCGAGACCGCCTGGACCAGTAGCACCGAACGGCCCCAGTGGCTGACGGCAAAAACCAAATAGAAAGGGGGGTAAAAATAATACCGCAATGTGCTCAATGGTCAGGTCATTGAGCACATTGCGCGTTGATTCCCGACCTGCTGAGGGGACTGGCTTTTGAGGTGTGCAAGCAGTGGCCGGCCTTGAGTTGTTTCGAGGACCTGTGCTCTCAGGGGGAAACAGTCTGATCCCACGGATTGATCGTATTGACCCCGGTATTCCCAAAATCGTCCACATTGCGCGTGACAAGATGGAGGTCGCCGTGGAGCGCGATGGCTGCAACCATTGAGTCCAATGAGCTGATTCTGCTGCGGCCACGAGGGATTAATACACTTCCAGAGCGAATTGTGGTAAGATGATGCGCCAACGAATCATGACAGAGAACCAACAATCCCCTATGTTCCTGCATCGAATCGATGAACTGATTACCTTGTATCGCGACGGCCTGCTGCATAACACCTTGCCCTTCTGGATCGAACACTGTGTTGATCGCGAGGTTGGCGGCTTTTTCTGCGCGCTCGACCGCGATGGCACGGTGATCGATACCGACAAGGGCCTCTGGCAACACGGCCGTTTTACCTGGCTGCTATCGACCCTCTATTCCCAGGTAGAGCCGCGCGAGGAGTGGCTTGCCCTGGCCAAACATGGCCTCGACTTCATTCGGCGTTACGGCTTCGACGGCGATGGCCGGATGTTTTTCCATGTCACCCGCGATGGCCGGCCCGTGCGCAAACGCCGGTATATCTTCACAGAGGCCTTTGGCGTTGCTGCTCTGGCGGCCTATGCCAAAGCAACAGGCGACGAACAGGCCAGGCAGGAAGCGATCGACCTGTTCGACCTGATCGCCCGTTACCTGACCACACCCGGACTGCTTCCGCCCAAGTTTAATACCGATGTGAGGCCAGCGAAAGGCATGGCCGTTCCCATGATCATGATCGCCACATCTCAGATCATGCGGGACGCCGTCGAAGACCCTGCGCTCTACCAAACCTGGATCGATCAGAGCATTGCCGAGATCGAGCGCGACTTCATGAAACCTGAGTTCGAGGCGGTGCTGGAAACTGTGGGGCCCAATGGTGAGTTCATCGAGCACTTCGACGGCCGTTTGCTCAACCCGGGTCATGCCATCGAGGCTTCGTGGTTCATTCTGACCGAAGCCAAATACCGCGGCAACGATCCCCACCTGATCCAGCTGGGCACGACCATCCTCGATTGGATGTGGCAGTGGGGGTGGGACCAACAATATGGCGGCATAATCTACTTCCGCGACGTCAAAGGACTGCCGGTCCAGGAGTACTGGCAGGACATGAAGTTCTGGTGGCCTCAGAATGAAGCCATTATTGCCACGCTGATGGCTTATCAGATGACGGGTGACCAGAAATATGCCCGCTGGCACCAGATGATCCACGACTGGGCCTATGCCCACTTCCCCGATCGCGAACATGGCGAGTGGTTCGGCTATCTACACCGGGATGGCAGCGTTTCGGTGCCCCTGAAGGGCAACCTCTGGAAGGGTCCCTTCCATCTGCCCCGCATGCAACTGGTCTGTTGGCAAATGCTGGTCAATGGCTAATTGGTGAATTCCACTCCGCTTCGCTGCGGGGCTCTGTGGCTAATTGTTAATGGCAGAACCGGAAAGGATGCCTCTCCATGCAATGGGAGACTCTAACTTCGCTGGAATTTGTTGACGCGGTCGAAGCCTGCCAGGGTGTGGGCATCATCCCCGTCGGGGTCATCGAACCCCACGCATCCCACCTGCCACTGGGCACCGATATGATCACGGCCCACTGGCTGGCCTGCCGTGTCGCCGAACAGGAACCGGTAGTCATCTTCCCGGCCTATCCCTTTGGCACCAATATCGAGTCGGCCCACCTGCCCGGCTCGGTAGCCATTGGACGCGACCTGATCCTGGCCCTGTTGGAAAACGTGTGCGATGAAATGGCCAGGAACGGTTTGACCAGGATCATCCTGCTCAGCGGGCATGGCGGCAATCGACACTTCCTGCCCTTTTTCGTCCAGACGCTGCCCGAAAGAGACAAAACCTACGCCGTCTATTATGCCGACCTGCCACCCATGCCCGATGGCGATGCCCTGCTGCAAACCAAGGAAATCGGCCACGCCTGCGAGTGGGAGACAAGTGTGATGCTGCACATCGCCGAAGACCTGGTCAAGATGGATCAGGTGCCCCCGAAGCCTTTCAGCAACCTGGCCCGCCTCCGCCAGCTCCAGGAAACCGGCGCCTATACCCAGGCAGACTGGTTCAGCCAGTATCCATTCATGTATGTGGGCGATGCCAGCCAGGCCTCCGCGGAGACAGGACGCAAATTCCTCGAACACACGGTGGCATCCCTGGTTGACCTCATCCGGGCCGTGAAGGCCGATGGGGTTACACCCGAACTGGTGCGCGAATTCCTGCAGAAAAAATCCAATCCGACAGCGCCACCCTTCTGGACCGGCGATACCGGTCAGCAGGAATGACGAGGTCAAAAGTGACTCCCGATGTCTGCACCCTGTTTGCCACACAATGGTTGACAAGCCCACTTTCATCGGGTAAACTTCAACAAACGATGGTGACTGTGAAAATCGTCCGTCAATGGTCCTCGTCAACACCTTAAGCGATCACTATGTCAGGTCTCAATCTCTACCTGCTCGGCGCTCCCCGCATCGAGCTGGACGGCGTTCTGGCGGAACCAGCTACCCGCAAGGCCACCGCTCTGCTGGCCTACCTGGCCGCGTCCAACACCGCCCACAGCCGTGAGCACCTGGCCCTGCTCTTCTGGCCTGAATCAGACCACACCCACGCCCGCAATTCGCTTCGTTATACGCTGTCGGTGCTGCGCAAGAGCATTGGCGCCCATCGCTTGCAGAGCAGCCGGGAAACCATTGCCCTGGATCCCAGTGCCGAATTCCGGACCGATGTAAGCCAGTTCCGCCAGTTGCTTGAACATGTGACTCTGCATGAACACCTGGCTGGAGCCCCTTGTCCCGAATGTTTGGACCGCCTGGTTTCGGCCGCTGAGCTTTACCAGGGCGACTTTTTGGCCGGTTTTACCCTGCCCGATTGCCCCGACTTCGAGTCCTGGCGCTTCTTTGAAAGCGAAGACCTGCGCGGGGATCTGGCTACGGCCCTGGAGCAACTGGCACGATGGCGCAGCCAACTACAGGACTATGAGGCAGCCATTCCCTATGCCCGCCATTGGCTTTCCCTGGACCCCCTGCACGAGCCAGCCCACCGCCAGTTGATAATTCTGTATGCCCTGGCTGGACAGCAGGCTGCAGCCTTGCGCCAATACGAAGAATGCAAACGCCTGCTTGAAGCCGAGCTGAACGCCAGCCCCCACCCGAGCACGACAGCTCTCTATCAGCGCGTCCGCGCCAGGGAGATCGGTCCCACCCGCCGCGCGACACCAACCGCACTTCGCTATCCCGAGTTTTTGCGGGAAGAGACCGAGCCGCCATCCAGGCCCGGACACAGCTTCGTCGAGTTCGAACAGGAGCTGGCGTGGCTGCACAACCACCTGGACCAGGCGCTGATGGGTGAGAGCCGTCTGGTCTTCATCACTGGTGGTACCGGTCGAGGCAAGACGACGCTGCTTTCCGAGTTCACCCGACAGGCCATGGACAAACGGCCCGACCTGATTTCTACCCTGGGCACCTGTACTTACAGCGATCCAGGGGACCCTTATCTGCCCTTCCGGGATGTTTTGGCCGCCCTCTGCGGTGAGCTGAGAGCCCAATGGTCGGTGGGTGCCATGAGTACCGATCACGCCCGGCGTGTCTGGTCTTTGCTGCCCGAAATGGGCGAAATCCTGATGCAGCACGGTCCGGAGCTACTGGAGACGTTCGTGCCAGGAGACCAGATGCTGGCCCATCTGAACATGGCCTCCGCGGGCCGCTGGCCCCAGTCATCTCAACTGGAACATATCATTCAGAGACACAGGGAATCGCTTCCGGATGCACGGCAACAGCATCTGCATCAGCAGTACACCAACGTGCTGCGAAAACTGTCAGCCCGTCAACCCTTGATCGTGGGATTGGATGACCTGCAATGGGCCGATCCAGCTTCTGTCAACCTGCTGTTTCACCTGGCCCGCCGCCTGGGCGACTGCCCGGTGCTGCTGGTAGGAACCTACCGGCCAGAGGTGGTAGCCCGGGACCGCAACGGGATCCCGCACCCCTTACAGGGCCCCCTGGCCGAGTTCAAACGACTATACGGCGATATCTGGCTCGACCTGCAGAAAACAGCGCAGGAAGATGGGCGCCTCTTCGTCGACGCCCTGGTTGACCAGACACCCAATCACCTGGACGGATCCTTCCGTGAAGCCCTTTACCAGCGCACCCTGGGACATCCCCTGTTCACAACCGAGCTACTGGTCCATCTTCGGGGGAGCGGCCAATTGATTCAGGATGAAAAGGACTGCTGGATCGAGGATTCATCGCTGGACTGGAAGACGTTACCGGCCCGGGTGGAGGGGGTGATCGAGGAACGCATCGGGCATCTGCCTGAGAGCGCCCGGGAACTGCTCACGCTGGCATCGGTAGAGGGGGAGCGCTTTTCGGCGCAAACACTGTCCATGGTCCGCAAGATCGATTTGCCAGATACGGTTGAGATACTTTCCGACCTCCTGGGAAAGCGCCATGGGCTGGTAACTGAAGGAGGGATGGAGCAGGTAGGCGGCCAATCGATCTACCAGTTTCTCTTCCGTCATGTCCTCTTTCGCCAGTATCTTTATGATAGCCTGACCCCTATTCGACGTGCTATGCTGCATGGCGAGATAGGCGCAGCACTGGAGACACTCTACGGCAGCCGGACCGAACTCATCGCGCCGCGCCTGGCCTACCATTTCACCCGGGCCGGCAATCGATCTAAAGCCATGCGCTACTATTTCGAGGCTGGCGAGCGGGCCCGGCGTCTCTACGCGGTGCAGGAGGCCATCGACTATTATTACCAGGCCCTGGACTTGCTCGCGGGGGAGGAGGATCATGTGGATCACGGGAACCGGAAGGTGCGCCTTTGCGACGGCCTGGGACAGACGCTACTGCAGCAGGCACGCTACGACGAGGCCCAGGAAGCCTTCGTGGCTATGGAGGAAGCGGCGCCCGAAGGCACCCCGGAAAAAGCGCAGGCCTGGATCCGTCTGAGCACTGTGCAGGATCGCCTGGGCGAGCACGCCAGGTCGTTGGAGAGCGCACTCCTGGCTGAAAAGGCCGCACGTGCAGCACAGGCTGAACATGATCTGGCGACGGCACTGTTGATGCAGAGCTGGGCCCACTACATGCTCGGCAACGGCAAAGAGGCACTGGTACTGGGCCAGAAGGCGTTGGACCTGGCCACCGACCTGGATGACCGGCGGTTGATGGCCCGCAGCTTGAACGTGCTGGCCGCCATCTGGGACATGCAGGGCCAGTACGATCAGGGCATCGGAGCCAAGGAGCGGGCGCTGGCCCTGTTCCGGGAGCTGGACGATCGCCGCTGGCTGGGCCGCATGTTGGGCAACCTGGGCAACACCGCCCTCTTGCGCGCCGATTTTCCCATGGCAGCCAGCTATTACCAGGAGGCTCTGGTCATCGCCCGGGAGCTGGGCGACCAGGATGGTGAGATCCTCTATCTCATGCATCTGGGCGGTGCCTGGGTAGGCCTGGGGCGCTACCGGGCCGCTATGAATGCCCTGGAAAAGGTGATCGTGCTTGGCGAATCGAAAGGCTGGATGGGCCTGTCGCTGACCCATTATTTTCTAACCGAGGCCCGCCTGGGCCTGGGCGATCTGGAGGCAGCAAGAATGGCTGCCATCACGGCGTTGCAGTTGGCCCGGGAAACGGGCCGCCGGGAGGACCTGGGCGCGGCCTGGCGTTGCCTGGGCAACGTGGCTGCCCGCAGCCAGGAACCCTTTCAGCTCGGAGATGAAAAGCTGGACGCGCCAGCCTGTTTTTCCCGCAGCCTGGAGATCTTCACCGAGATGGACTCCCAGGCCGAGCGGGCGCAGACCCTCTGGGAATGGGCGCGCTACGAACTGGTTTCAGGCGATAGTGGCCGGGGGCAGTCAATGCGCGCCGAGGCGGAAGAGATAATGACCCGGCTGGGAGTCAGCCGGTAATCCGATCCAGAACCGCGTCGAATCCGATCGGATCACCGAATACCGAATACCGCTTCAGGTAATCCGTGACCGGTAATCGGTAATCCGATCCGGAACTGCGTCGAATCCGATCGGATCACCGAACACCGAATACCGCTTCAGGTAATCCGTGACCGGTAATCGGTAATCCGAT
>JAYELL010000021.1:12219-17812 GCA_034717495.1 Chloroflexota bacterium
AATACCGCTTCAGGTAATCCGTGACCGGTAATCGGTAATCCGATCCGGAACTGCGTCGAATCCGATCGGATCACCGAACACCGAATACCGCTTCAGGTAATCCGTGACCGGTAATCGGTAATCCGATCCGGAACTGCGTCGAATCCGATCGGATCACCGAATACCGAATACCGCTTCAGGTAATCCGTGACCGGTAATCGGTAATCCGATTCAGACCCGCGTCGAATCCCATCCGATCACCGAATACCGATTACCGAATACCGAACACCGACCGCGTAACATCAGTTACTATTTCACCTCACGGCCCCGATGCGATGGCGGGATCTTCCCAGGAGGTGATCTGAGCGCTCAGCAGGCCGCCAATCTCGCTGTTCCCTTCAGCCTGGTACCGGTACTTCTCGGGGTCGAATACTATCCACTCCTGGTTACCGTAGGGATCACAGTAGGCCATCTCGGGTGCCTCCAGGCCCGCCTCCTCGGCATCCTTCCAATCCTCGGCGCCAACAACTACCTGCAAGGTAATCGGAGGGTCGAAGGTTGTCAGCGGTTCACCGCCATCATCGGTCGGCACCACGTCGAAAATCACGACCACCCAGGAATACGGAGGGTCCGGGCAAGCCGTCTCGATGATGCCAGACTCCAGTGACAGCCTTTGCACTTCCACCGCCACACTCTGCAACGGCACGTTCAAGATCACCGGGTAGGAATGCCCCTCTTCGTTGGGTTCGGAGACAGTCATACACCTCAGTGGAACGTTCTGGCCGTCGCCGCTGCAGGCGAATTCTTCCGAACACGAGGTGCGACAGGGGGTCGGTGTAACCGTCGGATCATTCCCGCTGTCACCGGCCGGAGGTTCCGCCACCAGAGGGACCTCCGCTACCGGCATCTCCTTAACCGATTCTACCACTTCTATTGGACCGGGTTCTCCTGGCACGACCACCGGCTGAGCACAGGCACCGGCTGCCAACGCCAGGGCCAACAGAACTGAGACAACCGCCAGGTAGCTGAGCCTGCGGCGCTTTTCACCCGAACGTTTCCGCTCTTGTTTTACTGCTCCTGCAAACATGATTCCTCCCTTTGGGTTTGATTCTCCGCCCGGCCTGACGCCAGGCCAGGGTTCCGGAAAACAACGAACTGCCTTCGATTTTTGCGAGCACTACATCAATATGAACGTTCTCGGCCAACAGTATTCCTGAAACAAGTATAACACAATTTATGGAACTTTTCGAGAGGGGATTCTGGAAACATCGGGGAAGGACCAGGGCAGCGGCGTGGCGTGTCCCGGGTTCACCACGCCGCCGTTCCTTTTGTTCCTCACCCACAGAGCCAAATCGAATGCGGCTCTCAGTTTGGTCACCGGATTGCCTCGCTTTCAGCCTAGGCTGGGCGCTGGCGTGGCCGGCCTTCCATCGGGAGCTCAGAGGGGCGCTCCTTGCTCCGGTTGACGGCTGCGGTCCAACCCAGCGCCATCTGCTGGCGAAAGCGCTGGATCAGGCTGGGTCGGGAAGGTTGGCTTGCTTTGATCTGTTTTATCAGCCGTTGCTTCTCCGCCTCCCGCAGCATATCCTCGTATTGCAGCATTTTTACCCTGTGCTGCGACATCAAGTCCATGGCTCACCTCCTGTGGCTGGGATCTTTGTCCGGACATGGGTCGTGATCCATCGCTGGACCATCTGACGCCAGTGTACCGGGATGCCATTAGCGCAGGATTAGCTGCAGCGTTAGAGCAGCGATTGCTGGCGCGGAATGTGGAAAACGCAGAGCTTCCTGGAAGTTTCGAGAGGCGCGATGTGGTCTCGGCTGAACCTTTCGGTCCACCGGGCACTATCTGCACTTCACCACCCACCATCTCATTTTAGTCGATACCCAGCAGTTCGTACATGGCTGCAATGCCTACATCCGTGGCATACCAGAGCTCATTGTCGCCCAGATCGCGATTGGAATTGACCATCGTGACCACAGCAGCGTCGTCGTCCGGCGCCAGGATGAGATTCGACATGTAGCCCGGACCGCCGCCAACATGCCAGACGAAGCGGTGTCCTTTATCCTCTGCCAGGAACCAGCCCATGCCATATTCCTGTAACAAGCCTCCCATCCCAGGGGTGGATAATGGTGTCCAGATCTCATCCAGGGTCTCGGTCTCCACGATGCGGGCGCCATTCAACTCACCCCCGTTCAGGATCGCCAATGCCCATTTGTTCATGTCGTCGACGTTGGCGATCAGTCCGCCGCCAGGGCCATGTTGGCGGTTGAAGGGGAAGAAGTGCCAGGGCGTCGCTTCCGAACTTCCCACTTCACGCCGGTACCCGGTTGTCAGCAGTTCTGGATCAACATCATCCAGCAGAAAGGAGCTGTGATCCATGCCCAACGGATCGAGGATATTCTCCTGCATGTAGGTTTCGTAGCTCTGCCCGGAAACCTTGGCAATGATGGCCCCCAGGACATTGTAGCCGATGGTGCTGTACAGCGTATCGTCGCCGCCGGGGTCGGCAATCAGCTTGACATCGTTCATGGCTCTGACATGCCGTTCCAGCGCGCCCTCTTCATTGTCTGGGTTCTCGTAGTCTTTGGCCTTCCACCGCACCTCTGTTTCTTTGGAGAAAAAGGGCAGGCCGGAGGTATGCCCCAACAGGTGGCGTACGGTGATCTCTGAGTAGCGCGGATCGTCGAGGCGAAAGTAGGGTAGGTAGTCGGTCACCGGTGCATCCAGATCGATCAACCCCTGCTCCACCAGTTGCATGATGGCGGCAGCCGTGAGCATCTTGGATATCGACGCCATGCTGAACAAGGACTGAGGCGTGACCGGCTTGCCTGCCACCATGTCCGCTTCGCCAAAGCCTTTGGTATAGACCACCTTGCCATCCTTGATGATGCCGATAGCCACGCCGGGTAGCGTGTTGTCCGCCATTGCCTGCTCGACCAGCGTTTCGATCTCGGTCACCGACTCGCTACTGATCTGTGCTTCTGGTTCCGCAGCCTCTCCGGCTTCGTATCCCTCTGCCTGGTACTCGACGCCTGGGAATGCCACAGCCTCGGGCGCCAGGACGGCTGCGGCAGCTTCATCGCCCTTCAACTCAGCCTCCAGGAAAGCCGTGGCAAAGTGGTTGATCAGGTCGTGGGCGCGGTCAAGGTCCCAAACTGCATCAACGAAGAAAAAACCAATTCCAGCATCCAGAAGGGCGGGCATGGCTTCGATTGCATTTCCGTAAAGACCGTGCCATCCATTTTCAAAGACGACCTGTATCTTGCGCTCGCTTCCGATTGTCTCGTAGGCTGAGTAGTAATCAATCGCTGGGCCAACAAGGTCATCTGCCGACCCAATCATGAGCAACATTGGTTTGTCAACTTGCTGAAGTCCATCAAACCCAAACATTGCCACGTCTGGCGCCATCGGTATAATCGCGTCGATGCGGGGATCACTCCAATCCGGCCACAATCCTTCTGGCATGGCCTCCAATCCGGCCAGTTGGGCTATCTCATCTGTATGGGCAGCAAGTTCAACGCAGATGTTCATGGGATCGTCAGGTTCACCAGGATGTACTCTGCAATACTCATCAAACATCTTGGCCAGGTTGAAGCGCGCACCTCCCATTTCTAAGGCAGTTTCACCTCCAAAGGAGGAGCCCGTAATAGCCACACGTTCCATGTCGATCATTCCCTCGAACGGTTCGCCTGCCTCTGTGAGACTTTCAGAATAGTCGAGTTCGCGCTTAATGTCTTGTGGACGGCTTATCTCGCTTGCATATGTCGGTTGCATGAGTGTTCCTATGTTGTCCTGATGATCAGCTGCAATGACAACGTAGCCGTGCGAGGCAAGGTGTTCTGGCAGGTAGGTGGCGATTTGTCGCCAACTCCAGCCGGGATGCGAGTACACTACTAGTGGATACGGGCCGCCTGAAGGATCATCCGGGGCGTCACGAATTGCCCGACCAGCAACCTCAAACGTCGGAAAATCACTGTCTGGGAAATTCACTTCGTAGATAATACTCTCCTCGATGCCTTCTGGATTCAGTGCTGGATACCAGATGCTGACATCAAGAGGGCGTTCACCTTCTGGTGTCGCCTCAATCAACAGGTCACGAACACCAACCACATTGGGTCCACGGATGCCGTAAGGTGGTGCATCAAATCGCGCACGATGGGGGCGAAGCGGAGGTCTATCATCTGCTGGTTCATCTGCAATGACCGCTTCCACTACCTCTTCAGCCGGCTGCTCCATCGCTTCCATCGCCGCCTGCATCTGCATCATGATACCCATCATGTTATTAGCCCACCAGGCTTCCGCGATCTTGCCCTCCTCGAAGCGATAGATGGTGGTGCCGGTCATGGACAGCGGCGTGCCCGTCTGGCTTTCCGTCCCCGTCCACGTCCACCGCTCCATCACTTTGTCTCCGGCAGCGACCAACTCCTCGCTCACCAGTTTCTGGTCCGGGAAGCCGGTCACATTCTCCGCACTCCAGGCCTTGAAACTCTCCAGGTCCGTCACCTGTGGCCGCGAGGGATCGTGGTTGACGAAGTCAGCGGCAAACATCTCATCCAACTGCTCCAACGTATCTGCAGCCATCCCCGCCTGCCCCGCGCCCAAGACCGTGGCCTTGTTGGCCTCCGCATCGCCAGGTTCAGCGCCGGTCACCTCCATGGCCTCGCCCCAGGTATAGCTCTCCCGATCCGCAGGCATGATACCGATCTGTTGCAGGAAGCCCAGGGCATCAAACTGCTCGGTTATCTCTTGGATCTTGCCATCTTGAACATGGTACACCTCGATAAACGTCCATTCAGCGCTCTGATTGGTGGCGGGCATGCCCGAAAGTGGTCCGGCGTGTGTGCCCGTGGTCGTGCCTCTCACCACCACCGTATCTCCCGCCGAGAATATGTCGTCGATAGTCGCGCGAAAATCAGGAATGCCGATATGCGTCTCCTTGATGCTTGCTTTCAACGACTCAATCCCCTCGATCGGTTTCGGTGAGGTCGGACTGTGCCAGACAACGTCCTCGCTAAAAACGTCGTCGGCAACGCTTTCGTTTCCTTCGTTCGTGAACTCCTCGATATAGGCTCTGACAGCGCCCATGTTCTCAGCTTGCGTCATGGCGCCAACGAACTCAGCAAACGAGTCTTCACTCATCGTCGCTGTGTAAGATTTGATCTTGTCACCTTCCATCTCACCTTCGATCACGAAGAGAAGGGACTCGATCCCCAGGGCTTTCATATCGTCATCCACCCAGGTCTCCTCAATCACCCAATGATCGCCATCCATCTCCATACTCAGCACTTCACTGACAGCATTGCCCGCCACCTGCGGTTCCCACCAGGCGCGGATGGCCTCCTTCCCGCTGAATATTCCGTCCATGCCGGGCGGCGGTGGCACGATCTCGATGGTTGCATCTTCTGTCAGTTGTGATAACGCCGTATCGATATCGCCGGCGTTAAGCGCGTCCTGCCAGGCGGTGATCACCGCCTGGCCCTCATCTGCTGCCTCTGGCGCCACGGCGGGCGCTGGTGCTGCCGGTGCAACACAGGCGGACAGAACAACTGCGATCAGCATCAGGCTGATCGTGGCGTAAAGTGTTTTTTGGCAGGTCATTTTTCCCTCCTA
>JAYELL010000022.1 GCA_034717495.1 Chloroflexota bacterium
CGACACGGAGACGGAGGGACGCGGGGACGCGGCGGCGGAGGGAGGGGGCGACACGGAGACACGGAGACGCGGCGGTGTGGAGATGGAGGGACGCGGGGACGCGGAGACGCGGAGACGTGGGGAGGCGGAGGGTGTGGTGGCGTTCTTACAGGTCTACCAGCCGCCGCCCGAGGACAACATCTTGTCGATCGCCGTCACGCCCACCACTGTTACGCTGACCTTTCGCGGCATCGAATACAGCGGCCCAAACCGGATTCGCAGTCAGGAGTTGCTGGAGGCCGCCTCCGATGAACGAGATTACGGTGAGCTGCTTTTCCAGGGCATCATCCACAGTGGGCGCAGCGCAGGAGGGTTGAGCAATCGCACTACCAGGGATGGTTACGCAGTAGCCAGCAATATGGTGGCCGAGGGAAACCTGCGCATCGAACTGCGTCTCGACGCCAATGATGTGGCACTGCACAGGCATCGATGGGAGTTCCTGAAGGACGATCAGGCGCAGAAACCGCTGGCCGTTCAGGCACGCTATCCCTTCTATCGTTATCAGCCCGGACCATCAAGGGATCTCAAGTTGCGGACTGACCAACTGGGCGTGCTGGTCGCCATCTGCAACCCGACCACGCTGGAGCAACCTGGCAACAAGCTGATGGCGAACCTGAAGAGACTGACCATCAAGGACCATGTGGATGCCATCGAGACGGGCCTGGCCAGATTACAGGACAATGGCTCGGGCAGATACCAGATTATCAACCGGGAATCCGGCATGCCGGCGTCTCTCAAAAACATCCACCGCCTTCTGAAAGAGGGCGACGGCCATGGCTCCGACTACCATGTGCTGCACCTGCTCTGCCATGGGCTGTTCATTCCCCCGCTACACGGCGACTATTATCTGGTCATGGAGGCCGAAGATGGCCGCCACGAGTTTGTCTCGGCCAGTCAGTTCCAAACGCTCATGAGTGAAACCCACCTGCGTCTTGTGGTGCTCGAGGCCTGCGTCAGCGCCGTTACCCACAGTTCTGACACCCTTCGCGGCCTGGGACCCGCATTAGTGCGCGAGGGAATCCCGGCTGTCATAGCAATGCAGGACAACCTGCCCATCCCCACCGCCAGACGTTTTTCCCAGTATTTCTATGACGACCTGGCACGCAGCGGGCAGGTCGACATGGCCCTGGCCAATACCCGCCTCTCCCTCTACAGCGACGCCTGGGTAACGGAGGGCATGGCGGGCGACTGGGGCATCCCGGCCCTGTTCATGAGCACGCGCGATGGCAAGCTATTCGACCTCGACGTTGCCCAGGTCGACCAGTCGCTTCCACAGCTGGATCGGGAGGGCACGGCCATTCCCATGACAGCCGGGTACCCGGAGAGACCTCGCCGCGCCGTAACACTGGAAAGCGCGCCCGCCCTCGACAGTCCAAGCTTTTTGATGAGCAATCTCTCACCGTCGCTCCAGGTTGGTCTGGCAAGCCAACTGGCGGCAGCGGCGCGCGAGCAACCATCGCAGCCGCTGGATAGTCAGGCCCCGATTCAAAGACGGGATCTTCTCGGCAGGTTGGACCTCGACGCGCGGATAACGGCGCAAGGCGCAGCAGGGCTGGCCGGGTTCGTCAGTGGAAAAGGGCAAACCGTCGATCCGCGATCACCCCAGCTGGAGTTGCCACCGGTGATATTCTCCCAGATCGCAGCCGCAATCAACACCGGCAAGCATATCATTCTCATCGGGCCGCCCGGTACCGGCAAAACCTCCCTGGCCAAGGCCATCGCCGATTTCGCCGGCGACCAGGGGTTTTGTACCGGTACGACCTACACCACCGCCACGGCCGATTGGACTACCTTTGACACCGTGGGTGGTTATGTTCCTGCCGCCGATCAGACTCTCCGCTTTCGCGCCGGAAGCTTTCTCGAGGCCATTCGCGAGGGCCGCTGGCTGATCATAGACGAGATCAACCGAGCCGAAATCGACAAGGCCTTCGGCGAACTGTTCACCGTCCTTTCCGGTCAACAGATCGATCTTCCCTATAAGATTGATGGCCAGTCCATCCGGGTGCTGCCCCCCTTATCCAATGCCTCGCAGCAATGGATTCCCCAGGGCGCACAATCGGGTTATGATTACGTGGTCCACCCCAATTGGCGCATCGTGGGCACCATGAATGTCTACGACAAATCCTCACTTTTCAACATGTCCCTTGCCTTCATGCGACGATTTGCCTTCATCGACGTCGACCTGCCTGCCGATAACCTCTACACGACTCTGCGCAACAACTGGATCAACCGGCAAGGCTCCGACGGGATAATCTTTGAAGAAACCCACGCCGCCGATCTCCAGCTTCTTTTTGATTCGTTGTTGAACCGCGAAAACGTCGAAATGCCCAACGTGTTGATGGGCAGGCGAGAGCTGGGCCCTGCCATCGTCCAGGACATGATCCAATATATCCGCGACCGCTACCGGGATCGCGATGCCGCAACGGAAGATATGCTGGCCCTGGCAGCCGAAGCCTGCCTGCTCTACGCCGTACCCCAACTTGACGGCCTGGATCACAAAGGCATCTGTGCCATCTACCAGGAGCTAAAGGAGCGATTCGGCGAATCGGCTGAAAGCAAAGGGATTCTCGGCAGAATCAAGGCGTTGTACCCCTATATCCCGGAGGAAGATTGGGACGCATCGAGTTAGCAGCGCCGCCCATTCACTGAGTGACTATCCGAAATACCCATGGACTCATTCCCAGTCGTGCCCCTGGAAGCCGCAGTGCTGAACCGCCTGCTGCGGCTTACCCTGGATAAGGATCGCCCCCCGGCCTGGCGTCATCTGCAGGACTCCGGGCTGCTCTTTTCGGTCGCTGCGACCTACTTTCTGCTCCATGTCGAACCGCGGCACGATGTAGAGAGATTCACCGTCTATACGTTGGGACGTCTTCTGAATCACCTGAATAGACGAACGGAGCAACATCAGTTAGAATACCGGGGACAGATCCGCGGAAGGATCGCCTGGTCTGCAACCATCAAGGCCCGTTATGCCGACAGCTACGACCCCTCCCGCTATGTCTGCCGGGAGGTGCGTCACCAGTACGACACCCCGGAGAATCAGCTGGCCAAGAGCCTTGCCGAACAGATCGACAGGTGCCTCAGAGCAGTGCCCGCCGCGCTGCGCCAGGGTGTCTGTTACTTTGCCCACAGCGACCGGCACCGTCCCGTTCGCACCGCAGTGCGGCTGGGAAACATGCAGCCGGCCCTGGATCGCTTTCGCCGCAACGTGGTCATGCGAGGCGTTTCAATACCAGCCCAGATCACCGAGGAACATCTCGAACGAGCCCGCAATTCCAAGCTGCAGGAGTACCGGACCGTGGCGACCATCCATGACCACTACACGAAAACCATACTGGAAATCAGTCCTGCCCGGATAACGGCGATCGGCAGACAGGTTCTTCCCTTGCCGGGCCATCTGGATCCGCAAGCCCTGATTTGGATCGAGCTCGCCGCCGACATCCTGAGGGGACGGGAGATAAAGCTGTAATTCCTTCCGGCCACCGGCAGGGCAGATCAATGGCTGTTTGAAAAGCAGTCGAACTCTCCCCAGGCCGCTCGAAAGCTGCAATCCAGGCCTGGAAGCCCGCCTGATGCCGCGAAGCATACTTCGAAGACCCAACAAGCCCATGGACAAGACTTTTCAAACAGTTTTTTGAGGAGGCGCTTTATGCCGCACAAATACGGCTTCCACGTCAATCGGACCTCCGATGAGGTGTTTGACGCCATCAAACGCATAAAACCACCCACGATAAAAACCCTGGACCACGACGTCGGGTTCTGGCTGAGCGTACGCGACATCCACCCCGATCTGTTTCTTATCGGCCGGGAGTACGTGTCGCAGGAGGAACAGCGCTCCTTTGCCGAGGCCCCGGCTGAGCGTGGCACCAGCTTCGCGCGACGAATCGTGAAGTTGGAAGCCAACAGGACAACCTTCGCCGGACGTCCCCTCTTCAACGCCTGGGAATCCTACAACGAGGCGCTATCAGAAACAGACAGCGCTGATCTAAAGCGTCGCTATGACGAATTCCAGGTTGCCTTTGCTGATCCCATAAGAGAGGCGGGCATGGAACCTGTCGCCATGAACTTTGCCACCGGCAACATGCTGGGCCACGATTTTCTGGAATTCTTTCCCGCTACCCTGGAGACATATACCTATCTGGGCTTCCATGAGTATGATTGGCCCGATCTCTGGCGTTTACACGAGGAAAACATCAGGGAAAAAGACGAAGGAGGCATGTGGCTCACACTGCGATACCGTCGTATCATGGTTGATGTTCGCAAAGTCTATGGCGACAAACACATCGTGCTGATTACCGAATGCGGCTTGACGCAAGGGGTCACCGGTGGCCCCGACGTGGGACCCTGGCACTCCAGCTCCCCGATATCGGAACAGAGATATTGGGATTCGCTGATTTGGTACAACAATGAACTGCTGAAGGATGATTACGTCAAGGCTGCATTGCTCTTTGTTGTAGGCGCAGTAGCTCCCTGGCAGAGTTTTGAACACCTGGGAGGAATCATCGACCGGCTGGAACTGCTTGCCCCCTTCGTGCCGGACGAACCTGAGCCCATGCCTGAACCAGAACCCACCCCAGCGGAACCTCTGCCTGAACTCGAGCCTGAACCACTTGAGCCCCAACCGGAGCCAGATGCTGAAGCCAGTCTCAACCAGGCGCTATTGGCCACAGCGGCGGCGATTCCGTTGTTTCAGTACAACCCCAAAGCTACGCTTCAGAAGCGCATCCTTGTGGACGGATTCGTGCCGATTTCCATGCAATTTGATGTCGACTTCGACGACGTGAACTACCTGGCTCAAGCTGCCGAGCATCTCGCTACAGGAGTAAGACGGCTGTACTACCTGCCCGCAGAAACCGGCTCTGAAGTGACGTTCCTCGATTGGAAGTAGATTTATGTCAATATG
>JAYELL010000023.1 GCA_034717495.1 Chloroflexota bacterium
CCCCCACCCCGTATTCACGTTGTTTCCCGGCCCGCGCCGGCGCGGCCTTCCAACCTCCTGTTTCATACGTCATACTGAGTCAGAGCCTCGCTACTGGCGATTCCTCTCACTCGACGATCTGACTGACACGGTCAGTCCTGGTAATAGATCATTCTCGGCAGCTCTTTGGCCTGGTCAACCCAGCCTGCCACCGTTTCCGCTGAAGGCAGTGGCGTGACGATGTTCTCTACCGCGTTGACCGCCACCATCCTGGCGTGCAGGTTTTCAGGGTTGCGTGTTGCCAGATCAGGCACCGTGTGGACGCCGGAGGCCAGCAGCAAGGCGGCATGCTTATAGCCAACACCCTTGATCCGCATCAGGTCCAGCTTCTTGACCGCCGTCAGGATCACATCATGGTCGATCCCTGTTGCCTCTTCCAGCTCCAGCCGGCCCTTCGGGGTAGCGCCTCGCTTCAGCAACTCAGAGGGAACGTCAACCTCATCGGCATGCAGCTTGGCAGCATCGGCAGCGCTCAAACCACTGACTGCCACCAATGCGCTCACCGCAGCCGCACTTTCCGGCGCCAAATCGGGCAGCGCCGCAACAGCCTTGCTCGCACCCTCGGTGACGTCGTCCGCCACATTGTCGATCGCCTCATCAGCCGCCGCAGCAGCGTCTTTCATCGCATCCGCCGAGTCGACCAGCACGCTCGCTGTTTCTTCCGGTACATCATAGGCCTCAACGGTGCCGCCGATGCGCACCATTTCCGCCTTGGTCGGTTCGACCTCGAAGTCGTCGGCCATGATGGCCAATGCCGCGCCACCCTGACGAAGATACTCCACCAGCTTCGCCTGGTCCGCGTCGCTCATGCCCACATCCTTGTGGAACAGTGCGCCAATCGCTGCACCGCCGCCCGCACCCAGGATGAGACCTGGTATGAGGCCGATGCCGCCGGTCAACAGACCGAGTGCACCACCAATTACCGTGCCCCACAGTGCGCCACCCTTGGTTTTACGCTGGCCCACTTCCTTGGCCTCAAGCTCACCCGACTTGGGATCGATCGCCATGATGGCAACAGCACCCAGCTTGACATTGTCGTTATGCTTGTCCCAGTCCTTCAGTTCATGTGCCGCTTCTTCGGCTGCAGCGTGGTTTGTGTAGTACCCAATCACCAGTTTGTCGTTGTCGTTAGCCATTTTAGTCTCCTTTTTTGAACTATGGCATGCAATTCGGTTTTCCTCGGGCACCACTTGGGGCGATGCACGAGATCGCTATCATAACACGTCCGGCAGGTTTCTCCAATTTTAAGCAGTGGCCAGACTCGTTTTCTGTGAAAAACCCTGATCTGGACGAGTCAGAACCAGGTTTTTCCAACACATTCCCACGTAGGGGCGACCCATTCCTGACTTCATTCCCTTCCACCAACACACCCCCTGCCTTCACATCGATTCCCGCCGAGTACCCACTCACCGGGAATGGGTCGCCCCTACGCCAGATGATACACCCTTCAGGAAATCTCGCCCCCGCTACGAACCAGATCGGTAGCCAGCTCACTGGCCGTCTCGTGATCGGCGACAATGACCACGGCCGATGTGCCAGGCTCGAGCCCCGCATCGGAGCTTTCCAACGCGTCGCCGGCCTCAAAGGACTCCAACTGCCGGCGTTTGGGAATAGTCCATGTCGACCCAACCAGTGTCGCCGAGCGGCTCGCTGTATTGCGTAATAACCGCCACCCACCCACAAAAAAGCCCAGACTCGCCATGGCCGCAGACAGCATTAGATGGAGGCCGCCGCGCCCCAGATCAAAAGTAAGGCCTACGGTGCCGGTGATGATATCGAAGAGTCCCATGTCCCGCAGATCGCGGACGTGAAGTTCGTTGTCCTCCCCGCGGGTGACCAGGGCCCCCTGGTAGATGGTTTCGTTGCGTTTGCGCAGTGCTTTGTTGACGATATGGATGGCATCCTCGGCATCCTTTTCGTCGGTGAACCTGACAACGATCATTTCAGGTTCGCTGGCCGGTTCCGTTTCCCTTTTCGACTCGGCGATTTCCAGTTCCAGATCTGCGATCACTTCAGCAATGCTGTCTTCCGCCACCGTTTCTTGCGTCTCTTCCTTGCTCATGGTTCTCTCCTAAATATATTCAACGAGTTACTTACTGGAGTTATGCACTTGGGAATATTCGGGTCAAATGACATCCTGAGCTTGTCGAAGGGCGGCATTTGACCCGGTCGCACTCAGTATGCGATCTGCGTAACTCCAGTTGCTTATTGCGGCACAACGATACCCAAAGTTCCCAGCACGCTGATTAACGTCACTGTTGCGCCGCCCCAAATCACGATGGCTGCCCCGACGGCGACAGTCGACAACAGGAGGTAGAGAACGGGCAATATGGCTGTCTTCCAGCCTTTGGTCTCATGGGCGATCGCCGTACCAATCCAGACGCCAATTAAGATCAAGACGGTCACCACCAGGATGACGATGTGGGCCAGAGGCTGGTACAGGGCAAACACCAGCAGCAACGCCGGGCTTTGGGCGAATCCCACCGCTCGCGTGGTCCTGGCAAATGAGCCCTTGCGCGTCAACAGGTACCCCGTACCATACAGGGCCACCATCGAAAACAACAGACCCACTATTCGCGCCGGCACCACTACCAGGTCCCCCACATTGATACCCCGCATGACCAACGCCAGCAAGGTCGTGCCCAGTATGCCCACCAACAATGCTGGGCCCGTCATCAGCGGATCCTTGACAACCCCTTCGAAGGCATCCCGGTCGGGGATCAGGCAGCGGAAAACGTGGTGCAGCCACGTCCCCACCATGCCCAGCCCTTTGGCCAGGTTTTTCGGCTTCCAGTCCTCGGTAGCAACCTCTCCCTCAACCTCAACCGGTTTCGGTGCAGGCACCGGCGCGCCACGGTGTTTGTTCAGAATATGGAACACGTCGATCGAGTTGCGCGTCTCCGTCACCTCCATGTCCGCAGGATGGAAGATGAACGCATCCGTTTGTTCACCGCCCAGCCCACCGTGGCTGCCGATCAACTCTTCCAGCGCGGCCACCGTGCCATCCGGGTATACCGTGCTGATGAGCATCAGGTCCCCTGCATGGGGGAAGTCCATCACCCGTCGTACCTGCCAGGCCCTCGTTTCAACGGTAGACGCCCCATATCCTTCAGATGGCGCGTACATCAGCAGGGGGTCAATCCCTTCCACCTCGCCGGTGTGCAGGTTGCGCATGCCATCATCGCCAATGGCGATCGGCGTGCCGTCGTCCGTGTATCCGCACACCAACCCTATGCCCTCATGTTCGATCAGCGCATCCACCATGCCGGGATAGGCGGCATTCAGTTCCGCCAGCGTGATCTTGCGCGGGAAGAGGTCAAAGTAGACCTGGGCCAGGTTGCCGCTGCCATACGCTGTCACATCGGCAGGCTTGGTCGCGGCCGCCAGCCGCGCCTGCTGTTCCGCCGTAGCCCGGTCGGTAAGCCGTTCTCCCTGCGTGGCCAGCCCTTTGACGGTCCGGCTTTCTTCGCCCGCCTGCCGCGCGTTGGCCAACTCTGCACCGGTGGAGTTCAGCGACATCATGCCTGTGTCCCCACCAAAGGCCGCCGCCACCGTCGTGCCCTCCGGCAACTGCTTTTCGATGAAATCCTTGATCGATATCCCGTAGCGCTGCAGAAAGGTCGGCCCAAAAGACTGCCCGTGATCCGACAGGATGATCAGGTCGTAGTATCCCGGCGCCTTTTCCTTGATGGTATGTCGTATGCGCTGGATTGTCTTGTCGAAGCGGGCCAGGTCGTTGAAGGCGTCGGTCGTCCACGGCCCCGAGTGGTGAGCCACCTCATCGTAGCCGGGCCAGGTCAGGTAGATCGACGGCGAGCCTCTCATGATATCGAAGACCGCAAAGCTGGCACCCAGATCTCGCACAAACACCGATGTGGCCGGCCGCACAAAGGGATAGAAGTGGGCCAGCCTGTTCAAGCGTGGATAGACGTCGTGCCGGCGCTGCTGCCACCCCTCCCACAATTCCACCCCTACCATTCCCAGGTAGCGGGCGATGGTACTCAACAGGAAGGACGGGTCGAGCATCAAGAGGGAAACATCGTCTGCCCGTCGTTTCGCTTCCTCGCCGTCCGGTGGCCTCAGATCGGCCACCGTCATCAGCGATTTGTAGGCGTCGCCGTTCAGCATGTTAGATACACTGGTGCCGCCGCGCATCAGGCCGTTGCCATGGGCGTAGCGGTCGTTCAGTTCCTCGGCATCGCTGCTCGACACTATCAGCTTGCCCTGGGTCTTGTCGTACCAGCGGAAGGCTGGAATGTCGCTGTTGTCACCGAACATGATGCCGGCCTGGCAAGCCGAGGTCTGCGAGGGAAGGCCGCAATCCACCTTGGAGAGCTCATAGCCATCTTCTTCCATCATGGCCGACAAAGTGGGCAATCTGCCTTCGGCAAGGGCCTTTTTGATATGATGATAGCTAAGTCCGTCGATCTCCAACATCATCAGTTTGCGCCCCGGCTCATCCGCCGTCGGAAAGGGCGTTGCCGCCGCCCTCTCTTCCGTGCGCCGGCGATAGTAGGAGTCCTCATCCCCCAGATTGAGTAAAGTGGAAAGGACAGTGTTGATAGCAGCGATAATAATGCTGGCCACAACCATGTTGAAAATGCCGCCCAACTCAAACCCGGGTAATAACCAGGCAGCCAGGGCCAGGGCAACGACGTTCAGCAGAAAACCGACCGCAAAGAGCAGGAAAAAGCCCAGAGGCCGGGAAATATATAACACCACCGGCCGCAGCAGCAGGTTGATCAGGCCGATCAGGATGGCCGCAGCTACCGCATGCAGCCAGCGCGGCCCCAGCGGGGTCGCGACAAACGCCATGGCTGGAAGGATCCAGGCGGTGATCATGAGTGCCGCCGAAGTCACAAGAGTCGTGACGACCAGGCGCACTGTCCAGATGGCGAATCGTTCGATAGTGTTACTCATTCTCTGCTGTTCCTGAAAACCCAAGACCCTCTCGGGTCAGCTGGCGGGGTAACATGGAGGTCATCCCCAAAAACCCATATTGCGCGAACATACTCATTAACAGGACGTCTGTAGCTACAGGTTACTCCGTCCCGACAAACGAACGCGCAAGATGTCACCTGCAATGCTGCCCACCCCGAAATGTCAACAGAGTGGGCAGCGTCGAAATTTCACCGGTACTGGAAAACTACGACTGTTTGTCCGTAGCCTCGCCGTCGTCGGCCTCGTCACCGGTCTCATCATCAACCGCAGCGGCATCCTCAGGGACAGCCACAGCGAGATAACCGTCAGAAACAACTTCGCCTGCAGCGTCGATGCCCACGACACGCTCACCAGCGATCACGTCCCCTTCAGGGTCAGTCAACTCACCGGCCCTGTATTGCGCGATCTCGCCAGAGAGTTCATCGCTCACCGTCATGGTCACCACATTGGCGGTGTAGCCAGCCATGCTATTGATCACACCCTCACTGTAGGTGTCCTCAAGCAGCATCAGCAAAGCTGAACTGTCGGGCGTCAGATTCTCGCCCAGCTCCTCCAGGTCTTTTTTGGGAATAGACCGGCCGAGGTAATGGCCGGCGATACCGCCCAGAGCTGCGCCGCCCAGGGCCCAGACCAGCAAGCCGGCCGGTCCGCCGATCAAGGCCAGCAGACCGCCGGTAATACCACCAACAGCAGCGCCAACGCCGCCGCTGCCTGGCTCATGGATGTGGGTTTTTCCCTTTTTATCCTGTTCGACAACAGCCTCCGCCAGGATCTCATAGCCGGCCAATTCGCCGGAGGACTTGATCTCCTTGAGGGCTTCGCCGGCGGTCTTCTGGCCTATAAAGGTGAAGGCCAGAATCTCATAGATCTCGCTGCCTGCTTCTTTTTGTTTACTCATGGTATCTGTTCCTTTCAATCACATAGGTGGTTTGAACGTGACATGCCTGTTTTGGCGTCTGCCTGGTCGATGTTGAACCAGGCAGGCTATGGGCAGCCGTTATCGTGGGAAAGCGAATCGTATTTTACCCTAAATCGCTTCAGTGAACAATTTTTCCGCCCTGTACGGCAAGATTGCATCTTGCCTGGCATCTTACCTGGACAAAATGCAATCTTATCCTACCTCTTTTGCACTACGACGCCTGCTGCTCTGTACGGCAAGATTGCATCTTGCCCGGCATCTTTCCCGGACAAGATACAATCTTGTCCTACTCAGTCAAGCGCCATCCAGGCCCGGACCTGCATCTCATGATCCACGTAGGGTTCGCCGCTGACGTCGACCACCACCTTGACAATCTCGCCCCCTTCGAACTCGAAGGGCGGCAGATATTCCGGTGAGGTCGGCGATCCGCCGTCCTTCCCGATGTTCAGGCCGTCGCCGGCCAGGGCGAACGATCCCGGCTGGGTCCAGATTTCCGACTCGCCGACAACCTTGTCGTCCATGTACAGCTTCAGCGTGCCGATGGCGCTCTTGGTCACGTCATCCATACCGGTCTTGGTGAACTCGGCTGTATAGACGTGATGTCCCGGCGTGACACCCGCGAATCTCGTATATTGCAGCTTCTCACCCAGCCAGTTGTAGAGGTAGACAAGCTCGCCATCCTTGATGTACAGGGTATGGCCGCCACCGACGCCGCCGTGGGCGAACAAAACGCCTTCGGCATCCTCGGACTCAATCAGCATCTGCGCGGCAATCGTGTAGTTGCGCCCCTTGACAACTACCGCCACCGATTCCGGCACTTCGGCCGTCCCGGGATAGTAGACATAATGCTCGCGCGGTTTGCCTGATTCCGGCCGTTCGCGGTTGAGCTGCTCAGTGGCCGTGCGATCGTCCACCGGGAAACCGTTATACAGGCCGGCATTGTAGAACCACAGTCCGATCAATTCCTGTAATTTTTCAGGGTTCTCAGCGGCCACGTTGGTCGACTGCGAGCGATCCTCGCTCAGGTGGTAAAGCTCCCATTCATCCTTCTCGAAGTGGCCCCAACCAGAGAGCGCCGGGTGCAGCGCCGTAGCCAGCCAACCCTCGTGGTAAATCGAGCGCATGCCCAACATAGAGTAGAACTGCGTCTGTCGTTCCGGCGCATCGGCATCGCTGAAAGTGTCAGCGAAACTATTGCCCTCGATCGGGCTCTGCAAGTGCCCTTTTACGTAGTCCGGCGGCTCGACGCCCAGCATGTCGTAAATCGTGGGCACAACGTCGATAGCATGTAGATATTGGTGGCGCACGCCGCCGGCCTCGATCTGCGCCGGCCAGGACATAAGCATCATATCGCAGACGCCGCCTTCGTAGCCCGCATACCGTTTCCAGTAAGGGAACGGCGTGTCAAAGGCCCAGGCCCAGCCGGTATTGTAATGATTGTATGAGCTAGGGCCGCCGAGTTCGTCGATCTTGGCCAGGTTGGCCTCAACCGTGTCTTCTACGTTGTTGAAGAACTTGTTCTCATTGAAGGAGCCATTAGGTCCGCCTTCGGCGCTGGCGCCGTTGTCGGAGGTCACAAAGATGATCGTGTTCTCGAGTTGCCCGGATTCTTCCAGGTAGTCGATCAGACGGCCCATCTCGAAGTCCGTATAGGAAATGAAACCGGCGTAGACCTCGGCCATACGCGCAAAGAGACGCTTTTCGTCGTCGTCCAGCGAATCCCAGGGCTTCACGTAGTCCAGACTCGGCCAGGGTACGCCTGTCGGGCTGGTTACATCAGGCTCGCCATGCGGGTTGATTTCCGAAAGCTGCACATCATCAGCCAGTAAACCCAATTCCTTCTGCTTGGCCAGGATGTCTTCGCGAATCGCCTCGTAGCCCTCGTCGAACTTGCCTTTGTACTTGTCCGCCCATTCTTTCCACACGTGATGCGGCGCATGCCCGGCGCCGGGGCAGTAGTACATGTACCACGGTTTATCCGGGTTGACCGCCTTGGCATCCATAATGAACTCAATCGATTTATCGGCCAGATCCTTGGAGATATGGTAGCCGTCCTCGGGTCCATAGGGCGCTTCAACGGGATGGTTGTCGCTGATCAAGTCGGGCCAGTACTGGTGCGTCTCGCCGCCCAGGAAACCGTAATAACGCTCGAAACCGCGGCCCAGCGGCCAGCGATGCCTCCACGAGGACATATCGACCTCATCGGCCGGGGTCAGATGCCACTTGCCGACGGCGTAGGTGTTCCAACCGCGCTCACCGAGCACCTCGGAAATGAAGCCGTTCTCAAACGGGATACGACCGGATGCGCCGGGGAAGCCGTCGGCCGTTTCCGTGATGCTGGCCATACCGTTGCTGGTGGCGTTGCGACCGGTCAGCAGGCTCGAACGCGTGGGTGAGCAGAGGGCCGTGGTATGGAAATTCGAATAACGAATGCCCATATCGGCGATGCGCTTCATATTGGGAGTCTCGATCGGCCCGCCATAGAGGTCCATTGCGCCGAAGCCCACGTCGTCCCAGATGATCATCAATACATTCGGCGCGCCTTCGGGCGCGACCGGCTGCAGATAGGGCCCCCAGTCGGGAACAGAGTCGCGGGCATCCAGGTTGATGACGCCCTTATATTCCTTTGCCATGTTATTACTCCTTGTCTTGTTTACAATACCAAGTTTTTTTCTCTCAGGGTCTCCAGGACCGGTTAAGGATTAGAAAACCGTCTTCATCGCCATCTTGGCTTTAGCTGGGACTCTCTCTCTTCGTCTCTTCCGAGTCCTCCTTGAACATTCTGCCGAGTGCCTTCGAATCTTCCGGATCTTCTTCGGCAATAGCCCCGACAAAAGTAGGCATGAAAAGGCTCATGACGCCGTTGACCTCCTCTTCCGTCGCGCCCGTCTCCTTGGCGATCTCCTTGTTCATCTTGTGGCCTTTGTCGCCAAAGATATTGAAGAAATCATCTTCTGATTCCTTTCTGCTCTTCTCTTTCTTGCTCTTCTTCTTCTTCGAATCCTTGAAGAGTAGATCGGTGATCTGGGGATCATCCGCGGCGATAAAAGCCATCATTGGAACCCCAACAGCTAGGATGCTGCCCACTTTCGAATCGGACAGACCCAACACATTGGAAATCGAACTTACCGCCAGGGCCGTTGCCGATGAGACAACAAAACCGGTGGCCGTTTTCTTCATCATTTTTCCCATTATGCCCATTGTGAAACTCTCCTTTTGCCAACTAATGATCTATCAATTCTCAATTTGATCATGCGCATAAACGCGCTGCCAATCCTCTTTCATATCGACAACAGTCCACCCTTTCTCAAGCGCCTCAACCCACGCTACATCCAGGCCGCCGATGTGCGCGCCGCGATCGTAGGCGTATTCGCGCTCGGCGTCGGTGTGGTGCACCAGGCCGCAGAAACGGAGGCCATCTCCCGATGCCGTCCACTGCAGCATCTCGTGGTCGCCGTCGGAATTGCCGAAAGCCAAAACCGGCCGCCGGCCGATATAGCGGTTGATGCCCACCGGCTTGCCGGCCTCGTCGTCGATGTGATTGATCTCCGCCAGGCGCACCAGCACCGGCCCATCCTCGCGCATCTCGTAAACTGTTTCAATACTGGTGCCGATCACCTGCTGCGGCGGGATGCCGTATACGCGTTCCGACCACGGGCGCATGAATTCGATGCCGCCGCCGGATACGATATAGGTTGTAAAGCCATGGTGGCGCAGATAGCGCAGCAGCTCCAGCATCGGCTGAAATACCATGTCTGTAAACAGCTGGCCGGTCACCGGATGGCGCGCTGATGTGGTCCAGACATCCACTATCGCGGCAAACTCTTCCGTGGTCATGCCTACATGTGTGGCAGCGACGATATCGACCATCGCTGATTCACCCAACTCGGCCAGCATCTCCAGATCCTCTTCTAAAACCGCCTGAAAAGGTTGCGTGGTGGCCCACTCGGGATGGTCAGGAGCCATGTCCCTGACACGGTCGATGGCGAATAATAATTGGAAATAAGCTGGCCGTTCCGACCACAAGGTGCCGTCATTGTCAAAACAGGCCAACCGGTCATCAGGCGCCACATAATGCTCGCCATTCTCGGCCGTTACCGCGGCCACAAAATCGATAATGGCCTGCTTCGCAGGCCCGTCGTTCCAGGATGCTAATTCAATCTTCACGAGTATCTCCTATTCCAGAAACCGGGATTTTTATCTAAACATTTACTCGTCTCACCCGCAGCTAACAACCTGGTTTCTAACGATTGCAAACCTGCAAGCCCTGCCATCCGTCAAAGTGGCCGCGACAACGCCCAACTCAACCAGGCCATGAACCATCATTTCCACGGCCAGGGCAGCCAGCAAGACACCAAAGACCGCTTCCGTCCGCCATGCTCTTCAACACGATACTCTTCTTTACCGCTGCTGACTAATCATATGCAGCGACAACAGCAGCAGCACGATGCCGCCGGCGACAAGAACCGAACCCGTCGAAAAGTGCAGCAAAGCCATGAGAAACCAGCCCAGCAAGACCAGGACCAAGCCCCAGACGATAGCCGTGCGCACCGACTTGTTGGCCACGGCTACCTGAGTCGCCTTGTCGAGATCGGCCGTTAATTCTACAAATGGCATCAGGGCGATCTGTAAGTCTACTCCTCACTTCCCGCCGGCAAGCGGTGTTCTTCAGGTTCCTCAACCGCATCTTCATGCTCCTCGCGCATATGGTCCACTTTGGCGAACAGATATATGGCGATACCCGCGGCAGTGATTACCAGGGCAACAGCCGCGCCGTAGTCGAGGATGCTCACGCCCTCGGTCAATTCAAAGCTGGCGGCGACGCCCAGGAAGAGCACGGCCAGCATGACCACAATAACCGCCAGGAGGTTGAATTTCAGCTGTTCGAGGCTGTTGACAGACATCCATTCCGGGATGACATCTTTCAAGCCCGGGTCAACAAATAGTTCTTGCAGGCCGATGGCCGTGATGAAGAGGATCGTGCCGAGCAAGAAGAGATCGATCATTTCGATCAGTTCAACGGAGAGACGGCGCGCCCCCTCTGCATTGAACTGTCCATGCCGGAATGCCTCGATGACAATGAGCACCGTGCTGATCAAGCCAAAGATAAAAACCGCCAGGGTTGCCAGAAGCAACGCAACCACAGCCAGGAAAATTAGGAATCGTGACCAATTGAATACCCTGCGCATCTCGTTCCTTCCTTAAATTCGCCATCCCTGCACGTTTGGAAAAACCCGCTGACTTTCGCAGATCGAATCGGAGAAGTCAGCGGAAATCTGCGCCGAAGGTCTGCGTGATCTGCTCTCTCAATGGCCAACTGCCGCTGTGATTATCTCCAGTTCCACCATGCCCACCACCATCATCTGGATGGCCAGGGCCGCCAACAGCACGCCGAAGACCGCTTCCGTGACCGCCAACTTGGCCGGATCCATGAACTTGGCCACCGAATCGATGTTCCTGAACAGCACCAGGTCGATCAAGCCCACCGACAGCACCAGTACGATCAGGATCACCGCATCCAGGATCGTGCTTATCCCGCTTGAAGCGATCACCAGCACCGCAATACCAACAGGGTTGAGTATATAGGGTACCGCCAGCGGGTAATAGGCCAGATCCATCGGATCGCCTTCGTGAGCTTCAAGATCTTCGGGATCTTCCGCTTTGGCCCCACTGAGCAACATATGCAGGGACATGAGCAGCAACACGATACCACCGGCAATAAGGACCGATCCCGTCGTGAAGTGCAGCAACTTCATAAGGAACCAGCCGAGGGCTACCAGGCCAAGGGACCAGCCAATGGCCGTGCGCACCGATTTGTTGGCCATCGCTTTTTTCGTGTCTGTATCCAGGCCTGCCGTGATATCGATAAAGGGCACCAAAGCGATCTTCGGGCCGATGCCGATCAGCAACAACATGAACACTTCAAAGATGCGATAAAAATCAATTTCAGCTAGTGTCATCTTGGGTATCCTCTCCTTACCAGGGCAATGTACCCTGAAAAACCGCTTTGCTGATTAATCGGTGGTTCCGATCCCTGAGCAACCGTGTCCACCATGTCGCTGGCAGCCTCCGCACTGGGAACCGCTCACTGCGGCTTTTCGACCTGGGTCGCATCAGCCCGAGGTTTGCTATCCTCGTCCGGCCTGTCGACCACGCCTACCACCGAATCGATCACCTCATCTGCTTGCTCACCCTTCTGCTGACGCCAGATGGCCAGACCAATCAGCAAAACACCGGTGCCCAACGCCAGCCAGCCACCGATGGTCGCCGCCGTGGTCACAGCCTCCGGGCCGGCGAACTGGGTGTACAACATCAGCGCACCGATGGCGGTGAAAAACAGGGTTTCGACGATGGCCGTGCGTCGTTGGGCACCCCTCGTGCCAAAGATCATCACGATCCCCAACAAGCCGTAGATCAGGCTGGCCGAACCAAAGATTATCAAGCCGACGGGAATGGTCAGAAGCTTTTGGCCTATATCGTCGGTCACGAAGTAGAGAATGAAGACCACTACACCAGCAAAAATCGCAATCCCGGCCCGGGCACCCGCGGCGCTGTCGATTGATTCTGGCGCCCTGCTGCGCAGCACATCCCACAGTTGCAGCAGGCCCGCCACAACCAGGGCCGCCGTCAGGATCAGCGCCAGCCGTATGTTTGCCTTGCCAGGATCGAGCAATACCAGCAGACCGATACCACCCAGGACGATGCCCTCGAGAAGGACTACCCACCAGGGAAGGCTGGTGCGCCAGGGCGCCAGTCCCTTGCCCTTCTCCAATGCTTCCTGCGTCATGTTCGACATCGGCTTCCTCCTGTTCTGCCTTGTCAGTCAACCGGTTGGAGACAGACCACCGAGATCAGCGGCATCCCGAGGGTGTACACCAGATTCAAGACCCCGGCCAGCGCCGCCTGGTCGGGCAACTCACCGGTGAGGGTGGTTACCGGCGGTTGATCCTCTTGGTCCGTGTGATGAATCTGCATGCCACCCAATTCATCGGCCCAGCTGGGATCCAGCATGCCCTGCAGGTTGATACAATAGACAGCTCGCGTGTTCAGTGAGAGACCACAGCTACGGAAGCTTTGCATTTCAGTTCGTTCTACCGGGAAGTCAATTGCCTTCCCTTTTGGAAAGGCCGATGAGAATAGTGGGACGTGTACCCACGTATGATGGACACGCTGATCTATCGCGCTGATGCTATCAAACGCAGCAGATCAACCCTCCACTACCATAATAGCAAGGGATCGGGAAAATGTAAAGGGGAAAAAATGGAGCAAAAAAGGGTACCGGGAAGGGCGCAACAGGAATGCGCCACCGGTTCAACCCCAGGTCAGGAGAACTCAGTCCAGCTGTTCTCGGGCAAAATGCCCAGAGCCCTCGCCCTTGCGACAGCCTGACGCCGATTCTTCACCCCCAGCTTCCTGTGAACACTGATCGTGTGTTTCTTGACCGTATCAGGCGATATAGCGAGGCGGGCGGCGATCTCCTTATTGGTCAACCGTTGTTCGACCAACAGGAGCACATCGACCTCCCGGTTGGTCAGCAGGCCATCCAGCGCGCGGGCGTGCCCCTGGGATTCAACATCCAGGACCGGGGCAAGGGCAGGTTTCGGGGCTTCCAAAGTAGGTGTATCGAAAGTGTGCAGAATCTGCCGTACATAGTCGCGGGCGAAACCTTCGTCGAGTAACTGTCGCAAATAGGAACGCAAGCCCCGCCCGGCATCCACGAAGACCCGCAGGGCACCACCGGCCTCTCCCAACGACACCGTCTCCCGCAGCGTGATCAAGGCTGCCCCTTTTTCACCGCGGGCAGCATGCAGTAGAGTCTCCATCGCACCGATCTCGAGCAAGCGGCGGGTTGAGTGCCAATCTTCCGCCAACCCACGACAGATGCGCAACGTCTCTTGCGCAGCATCCAGTTGGCCCCGCACAGGATCCGCCAGGGAAGCCTGTATCTCAGTGAGCGCTGGCAGCAGCCAGAGATCCAGTGCCATCTGGGTGACGGGATCGGCAAATGCCCGCGGCATGATCCTCTGATTTCCCTGGCCAATCGCCAATCGCAGCATCAGCGCATCGGCAATCGCCAGGAACCCAACCATACCACGGTCCAACAGAAAGCCCCGCAGGTCCCGGGCAACCGCCAGGGCAGCGGAATCTTGCCTCTGGGCCTGTAGGGTCAACGCCAATCCAGTGTAGCAGTCGATGACTGCTCGACCATGGGCCCCGTAACGGATACCAATGACGCGATTAAAGCAGCACGCCGCGGAGTCCAACTCGTTGCGCTGGTAGTGAGCCCAGCCTAACAGAAAATCGGACCAGCCCAGACTCACCAGTTGCTCACTTTCCTGCGCCACCTGCCAATAGGTGGTCGCCACAGCCTCCAGTGCGGACAAGTTGGTTTCCGAATAATGGACAGCCCCAAGCCCCAGAAGCAGCCTGAACGTCCGTGCATCTGGCCGGCCGAACTGTCGTTGCAACGCCGCCTGCGCGAAGGCCACCGCCGCCTGCGTCTGACCCACCCGCTGCAGGCCATAGATGGTCCAGAACTCCGCCAAACCTCGCAGGTATAAGGCATCAGCGGGTAGGTCCTCCAGCGCCTGGCTGGCCATGGCCACGTTGCGCTCAGGACTCCCCTGCACAAAGCTCATGGCACGGTGGGCAGCGATCGAACCCCGAACAAAGACCTCCTGGTCCGGCGTGTAGTTGGTCGTGCCATCATCGAGACCACGTTCCGCAGCCTCAAGGAGCGGGATCATGGCAGCAACCTTGTATTGAAACTGCTGCAAGCTAGCCTGTGCTACCAGCAACATGGGTCGTTGCAACAACGGCTCCGGTAAGAACTCCAGCCAACGTTGAAGATGACGCCAGTCCTCCTGGTTCAGCGCATCGTTGATGTGTGCTTCGACCAGTTGGGCCGCTCGCTGAGCATCCCCAGCTTCCACGGCATGAATGATCGCCTCGTCCAACAAACCCTCTTTTTCAAACCATTCGCTGGCCCGCAGATGGCAGGCGGCGATCTCAGCCTTCGAGCAGGTCTGCCGCAGACGGTGTCGCATCAGGTCACGAAAAAGGTGGTGATAGCGATACCAGTTCCCCTCATTGTCCAAAGAGACCAAAAAGAGATTGGAGCCCCAGAGCTTTTTGATGAATGCTTCGCCATCTGCCCGTCCTGCTGAATCTTCGTCAACCACCTCGCACAGTGACGGACAAAAACGATTCAGGATCGCGGTGCGAAACATCAACGACCGTTGCGCTTCCGACAGATCCTCCAGCACCTCAGTCAGCAAGTAGTCAGTCACCAGACGATGGCCACTCTCGGAAAAGCGCCGGGCAAAATCCTCCCGGTCCTCGTTCTCACGCAATGAAACGGCTGCCAATTGCAGGCCGACAGGCCATCCTTCGGTCCGCTCTACCACCAGGGTTACAATCTCGTCCGCCAGAGGCCCGCCGATATTCCGCTCAAAAAACTCCCGGGCCTCTCCATACGTGAAGCGCAAATCCAAACCGCGGATCTCGGTGAGTTGCCCCCGTCCCCGAAGCTTGCTCAGTGCAAGCACGGGATCGGAACGGGATACCAGTACCAGATGCACCTGCTCGGGCAACTGCTGCACCAGACGTGTCATAAAGGCCTGCACATCCTCACTCTGCACCACATGGTAGTCATCCAGCACCAGGGTCAGCGAACCAGGAAGCTCCTCCAGATCCCCCAGAAAGATGTCGGCCAGGCGTCTCGCCTCCGGCAATGATGGACCCTGCAACAGCGATCGGGTTGTTGAGACTGCTTCCGGGTAAACCGTCTGCACGGCCGCCGCCAGGTACCCGATGAAGTTCGCCAGGCTGGCGTCGTGTTCGTCCAATGACAGCCACGCGAATCTCCGATCAGCCATCGTCAGCCAGTGTTGCACCAGGGAAGACTTTCCGTAGCCTGCCGGCGCCGACACCAGGGTCAGCCGCCGGTCGACGCCGCGCTCCAGGCGGTCCTGCAAGCGCGAGCGTACGATGAATCCCTCCCGCACACGGGGGGGATTCAGCTTGGTTCGGAGTAGAAAAGGCGAATCGAATTGTCTTGCTGTCATGCCGACAGGACTATATCATGCCCCGTGTAGTTGACGAAATTCAGTTTCCAGCAAAAGAGACCCAGGATTTACAGGGTCAACGCAGAATCGTGAGGTGTTGTCTGTCATTGGGGTCTTCTCCTGGAAACCCACAGGCCCCAGAGAGAGCAAACTCGAATTTCTCTGGGGCCTGAAAGGGCTGTCCCACTATATATTTAAAGGCAGGCGGGAACGCTTTTCGACCTTATTGATCGCCGGCAGCAACAGCAGCCCGATCCTCATACGCTTCCACGGCATCCTCGATCTGGTGCTCCGCGTGGCGTATCCGGAAGGATCCGATGATCGCGCCAATGCCACCCAGCAGGGCGAAGAAACCCAGGAAAAAGGCCAGGAACCCCACTCCCACGAAATCACCAAACAGCAGGAACGCGCCCAGCACGATGCTGATCACGCCCAGGATGCCGGCACCCCAACCCCCACCCATAAAGGCATGGATCAGACTCGAAATCCCCATAAAGATCCCGATCATCGCCAGCAAGAACACTACCACATTGCTGACCACCACTGTGCTGCCCCATGGATGCTGGATCACGATCAGGCCCGCGATGATGCCCAGAACACCTGCAAAGATCTTCCAGGCCCACATGGAGCGATCCCAGATCAGCCTTACCAGGTTGAACACCCCGCTGATGAGCCAGTAGATCCCCAAAACAAACACCAGCGCCGTCATGGTCGAGATCGGCTGGGTGAACAGCCAGATACCGATGATCACCAGCAGGATGCCTTCGATCAACACCAGCCACCATGGCGGCAGTTTCACCTCTCCCCAGAAAGCGTATTGTTCCGGGGTGATTTCCGTTGAACTTGTCATGAACTTTTGCTCCTTCAAAATTGCTCTGATTGACGAACTTGATCGATACCTGATTCTGACCGATGGAAACCTGAGTTGAGAAGACAACACCAACCTTCCTTCACACGGGACTAAGGCAAGGTAGTCAGCCTGCCCTCACCAATAATACAACGTTATGGAGATTCCGCCAAATTGGTGTTAACCTGTTCAAAACGGTAGACGATGCTGCAAAAGTGCGTTATAATGACGACTGTTGATTTTCCCCGTTTCGTTGTTCTGGCGACCCATGAATAAACTTCGCAGGATGTGTCTGGCCGAGCTGATTGACACCTGCCGGCAACAGACGGTTAATTACCTTCGAACCAAGGAGTTTGGGGACGATAGTTACTGCCTTGAACTGTTTCGACGTGCGGTGCAGGATGGCGACGAACGAGCCTGGGCCTTTATCTACACCTTCTACAGCACCGAGGAGTTCTTTGGCAAACACTATGTCCTGAAATGGGTACGCAGCTGGATGCACGGTCGCCATGGACCTGCCATTCGCGCCACCTACACCGAGGGGGAAATGGTTCAAGAGGTATGGCTACGCTTCATGCGCTCCGAAGCCGCCAAAAACTTCCAGTTTGACAGCATGCGCCACCTGATGGCCTTCCTCCGTCGCCTGATCAACAACTTCGCCATGGATGTGGCGCGCCGACGGTTGCCCCAGATCATGGACGTGTACACCCCCGAAGATGGCGACAGCCCACTCGATCTGTTACGTTTGATGCCCGACGATGCCGAACCACTGGATAGGTTGATGTCCAGCCAGGAAGCCATGGATCACCTGCTCCGCGAGCTGCAAGGGGATGTCATCATCGATAACAAGGAGTGGTTGGTCTTCCAGGGCTATTACCTGGATGAGTTGCCCCCGCGCAAACTGTACCAGGACTATCCCGACGACTTCAGCCCGGGAGAGGTGGAAACCATTCGAACGCGGCTGGCACGCCGATTGCGGAAAGCGCCCTTTTTACTGGAGCGCTTTATCCAGGTGTGCGTGCTCAAGGAAGATGAACGCCTTTCGACCACCTTTGAGCAGGTTTTTATCCTGCGGGAACCTGACTGCAGAACGGTGGAGCGATTCCCGACATTGTTCCGGGATGAAAACGATCTCATGGCGGCCAAAGTTCAGGTCGTCCGGGCGCTTCATAACCGGCCGTCGCTTCTCCAGCTTCTCAATATGGACCTCTGATCCTGTTGCACACCCCCTGCATCGCTATCAAGCCAGAACCAAACTCTCGAAAGGTGCTACCTCCTCCCCGGAAAAAGAGTCGACTGGCCAGTTCATGACCCAATGTGGGCGCTTTTTCGTACAACCAGATGGAGGATTTAACGCTCATGACAGAAAGTCATCCGAACGCTGCCCATTTTTCAGAGGATCAGCTGATCGCGTACGCGCTGGGCAACCGGGACCCAGACATGTTAAAGCACATGGAGGGATGCGAGTCCTGCCGGAATACTGTTGCCCACTACCAGTCGATCGTCGACTCCACCCAATCGGTTCTTGGCAACGGCACCGCACCATTGGCAGAAGTCGTTGCCTGCCAGGGAGCAGAACTGGTGCGAGAGGTTTCCTGTGAAATTCTCCATACGCTTCATCATCTGCATGTATCCCTGGGATACCAGGACGGGCAGGTTATAGGACAACTGACGAGCCTGGAAAAAGAATGCACATGCTGGCATCATGGTACGGTACGTTTGTTTGGCCGCGAGGGATTCATTACTTCGACCAGGATAACTGACGACGGCACTTTTATTTTGCCCATCGCCGAGCCGGATGAAAAATACAGCCTGGGACTGGTCCTGGCCGATGACAAGTTCGTCTCATTGAAAATCATTGGCTGAGCAAAAAAGGGCCGCTCCAGGCTGACAGGCAGTTCATTCCACATAGATTTCGACCCGCTCCCCATCCTCTTGATCCTCCACTTCAATCAACTTGCCGGTCGCGCCGGAGTTGATCAGTTCTGAGATCTCTGTCAGATCGATTCCCTCCATTTCAGGGGCAAATCGGGCACCCATCTTCATCCCCACATTGACCAGTCCCATAGGAATGTTGACGTTTACCTTTTCCTTGCCGGTGCGCAGATCGGTGACGCGCACCCGGAACCAGCGGGGCGACGCCGATCGTGTTGTTGTCACCTGTTTGGTGCGTTGCTTCTCGCCGGCGCTCAGTGCTTCCAGCAGCCGCGCCCCATCTTCAGCGGACACTTTGCCTTCCTCAACCATCTTCAAAATCCGTATTCTCTCATCGCTTGTCGTCATCGTCTTTTCTCCTGCTCAGTCGTCGATAGCAAAAACCACCTATTCTCCTCCGAACAGCCGTCCCATGGAGCGTTCGCCCACACCGGAAGTCGCCACCACGCCGCGTTGGGCAAAATCGACCACAAACTCACCATCTGCGTACAACAGCTCGCCATCTGCAAAGATACTGCTATCTTTTCGCAGGTCGCAGACCATGTCCCAGTGGATGGCAGACTGGTTCTCGCCGCCGGTCCCCGGTATGGAGGCGCCCACCGCCATGTGGCAGGTCCCCTTGATCTTTTCGTCGAACAGGGTGTTTCTGGTGAAACGAGTAATGCCGGGATTGGTGCCGATGGCGAACTCTCCCAGCCGCCGCGCTCCCTCGTCTGTATCCAGTATTTTGATCAGGAAATCCTCACCACGGGTGGCCGAGGCCTCGACCACCCGTCCCTTTTCAAACCGCAGGCGAACGTCTTGCACCTCATTGCCCCGATACACCGCAGGATAGGTGAACGCCACCCAGCCTTCCACCGAGTCCTCCACCGGACCGGTGAACACCTCACCATCGGGGAAGTTGGCATGACCGTCGGCGTTCAACCAGACCCGTCCTCCAATGGCCAGTCGAAGATCGATGTTAGGTCCGACAACATGAAGATCCTGCCGCTGCGTCAGATAGGACGCCATCTGGCCTTGCCAGCGTGAAAAGGTTTGCCAGTAGGTCACAGGATCGTCGCGGTCGGCTCCCGGGGCAGCAAAGGCCCTGGCATCCTGCGGCAGTTGGTCAAAGCCGGGCAAACAGGCATCGAACACAAAATCGCTGTATTCGCTCAACGACATCTCTGCGTCCTGGGCGTGGGCATTGGTGGGAAAAAGCGTGCCACACCAGCGGAAGGGGTCTTTGGTATCCCCCATCCGCTCTAATTGTCGTTTACTCACCGGACGCATGGACTGGGCCCGCAGAACCTGCCTTGTCGGGTCAACACTTGTCAGCGCCTTGGTGTTATCCTCAGACATCACAGCGATCATGCAGTCAGCTTCAGTAGCAACGTACTCGATAATTGGAGATATAAACTGCAATTGATCGTCGTTGCCCTCGCGCAACAGAATTTCCGTGGCCTCAGGGAATCGACTCACAAGTTGGGGGAAGGCGCCAGCCCACAGCGCATATCGATACAACTCGATCAAGAGA
Organism: Chloroflexota bacterium; assembly: GCA_034717495.1. Classification (NCBI taxonomy): domain Bacteria; kingdom Bacillati; phylum Chloroflexota; species Chloroflexota bacterium. The sequence goes on from JAYELL010000023.1 coordinate 20,265, forward strand.
GGTGATGCACTCACAGGCCCGACGATTGCCACCTGTTCTCCGGGTTGAATGCGGGTGGAGTAGTTGACCAAAACGTCGGCAATCTGTGCGATTCTGGAGGGACTCATCTCATTACCATCCTTACGCTTCTTCTCTGATCTTTCTTGGATTGATCTGCGTCCATCTGCGTCAATCTGCGGTATCAGCGGTAATGTTTTTTTTCTCTCTTCACCGCTGATTTACGCAGACCTCCGGCGCAGATCATCGCTGATCCTCGTTCGGATTGATCTGCGGTCATACTTTGGTGATTCTTCGACGCATCGAGAGATGGTTGCGAACCAACGAAAAGCCGGCGTTTTCCAGAGCCTCGATAGCCTCCAGGTGTTCACCCTGATGTTCCACCCTGACCGGCCAGCGGGGATAGTCGGCCAGAAAGGCCATAGCGAAGTCCACCAGTTTCCCCTCAAGCTCTCCACGACTGGATGGATGCACGGTGAACGCCAGGCTGTGGACACCCTGCCAACGCCGGGCATCGATCAAGAGCCAGGCAATCAGGCCACTATCCCTTTCCACTACCCAACGTCGAACCCGATTCCGGCCAAAAACCTGCCAGAACTTTTCGGCCAGCCGATCTTCGATGGTCTGCAACATCTGGTTCGAACGAACTGGCCGCCACCACTGAGCCGCACCGGTTCGGGACACCGTTTCCAGCTGATAACGTTTCTGCCATTCCTCATGATCGTAAAGACGCATGCCGGGCACCAGCTCGACCGTCGGCATTCCCCGTGGGACCTGGGGCAGCTGTAGGTTCGCTTCCTCGGTCAACGGCTCGAATCCCAGGTCTTCGTAGAGTCCCCGTGCGATTGCATTGTTGGTTCGCACCTGGAGTACAGCCCATTTTCCGTGCCGCTGGGCAATGCGATCCAGGCCAGCTTCTACTAAAATCCGGCCGATACCCCGTCCCCGGTATGCCTCCATGACGGCCACGTTGGCAATCTGCCATCTTTTGCCGTAAGAGTCCGTGCGTTGGACCGTCACGTTGCCAACGACCCGATTCTCCTCGATCCAGACAAAACCGCCCAACACATCTTCCAGGTAGGGGTCCGATCGGGCCATCAGGCCAATCAGCGGGCCGGCGCGGGCCAGGGCACGCAAGTCGCGCAGCGCGATAATCCCGCCAGGCTCCAGCTCACCGCCAAAGGCCTCCTCGATCAGATCTGCTACCTGGCCCAGGTCTCGCCGCGGATTGAGGGGACGAAGCCCTCGAAAGGGGACCTGACCTTCTACGGCCAACTGTGCGCCCATGAAATCGCCATCCAAAGGGGAAAAGTCAGTCACAGATTGGGTGCGGCACGGTTGATGGATAGCCGAACCCCAATCTCCTAAACGTTATGTGGCGTAATGATGGCATACCTGCACTGTTTTGGCAAGTGACGATCTGTTTTTCCAGCAATTCCAAATATGAAGCGATCCATTGGGCACCGCCACCGGGGGATGAATCCCTCGGCTACAAAACGGCGCTGGGTTCACCCGGCTAACTGCGGTTTAGCGACGATTCGTGGCTAAAAAAGCCCGATTCATCGGGCGCTGTTACGTAGCGGGGTGATTTATCGCCCCGTGATGGCGGCAAATGCGCACAAGCTGAGTTGTTGAAGCCACCAAATACCACGTTTTGAGGCATCCGTTGCCATATTTGGAATTGCTGCTGTTTTTCTCAGTTGCCCAGCGCCTCCAGCAGGCGAGCACCTTGCTCGGCATTGATCTTGCCCTCGGCCACCATGTTGAAAATGGCCATTTGCTCAGCGACCCGGTCTTCTCTCCTTTGACAATGCGGATGCTCTATTCCGGCTGCAACAGATCGATCGCTTCCTCCGTTGACATACCGCCCGATGCCAGGTTTTCCAAAATCGCCTGGCGATTGCGGACGTCTCGTTGACGAATATCAGCCGGCGGCTCATCCATGATTTCGAAGCCCAGAGCCTGGATAACGTCGTTCAAACGGTTTCGAACCGTGGGATATGACAGCTTCAACTCCTCTCCTACCCAACTCAACTTGCCCTGACAGCGAATGAACGTTTCCAAAAAACTGAACTGCTCCTGGGTCAGACTGGCAAACCGGCTGAGAGCAAAGGACCCCTCCAAAAACGTATCGCACGATCGGCAATGGAGCCTGGTTACTGCCATGCCTTGCCCACAGACCGGACAGCGACCTGAATATGTATGCATATCTACCTCCAACTCGAACCTCTATTTCCAATATTATAACACTGATTTCAATTTTGTCAATATTTCTTTCAATAAAATTAAGTCTTTGTTGGCTTTTCCATAAATCACAGAGTCAGAAACGAAATAAAAACACCACACCAGCGCAGGCTGGTGTGGTGTCTACCAGGTAATTCAACTCTCGCCGGCTACGGCCTAAGCCTCGCGGAATTCACCCTCGACCACTTCATCATCGTCGCCACCCTCGGGCGGCGGAGGTGAACCACCATCGTCACCACCAGGTGCCGGTTGCTCGCCGGGCTGCTGGTACATCTGGGCGCCGACCTGCTGCCACGCTTCCATCAGTTCATCGCTTGTGCTGCGAATGCGAGCCGTATCTGAACCCTGGAGCGCCGAACGCACCGCAGCGATCTTTCCCTCCAGCTGCTCCTTGGTGCCATCGGGCAGATTGGGCGTATCACTCAGGAACTTCTCGACCTGGAAGATCGCCGTGTCTGCGGTGTTGCGCGCTTCAACTTCATCCTGCCGTCGCTGATCCTCAGCCTTGTGGGCCTCGGCCTCCTTGACCATGCGATCGATCTCGCCTTGAGACAGGCCGCTGGACGCCGTGATGCGAATGCTCTGCTCCCGGCCGGTCGCCTTATCCAGCGCGCTCACGGCCAAAATGCCGTCAGCGTCGATATCGAAGGTAACCTCGATCTGAGGAATACCTCGCGGTGCCGGTGGAATCCCGTCCAGAATGAAATTACCGAGCAGCTTGTTATCGGCGGCCATCGGGCGCTCACCCTGAACAACCTTGATCTCTACGCTGGTCTGGTTACCGGCCGCCGTAGAGAATATCTGGCTCTTTTTGGTGGGAATAGTCGTGTTGCGCTCGATAAGCGGTGTCGCAACCCCGCCAAGGGTCTCGATACCCAGGGTCAGCGGAGTCACGTCCAGCAACAGCACATCCTTCACATCACCACCCAGCACACCCGCCTGGATAGCTGCGCCGATTCCGACTACCTCGTCAGGATTGACGCCCTTATGCAGCTCGCGGCCGAAGTACTGTTTGACAGCCTCCTGAACCGCCGGCATGCGGGTCTGGCCACCGACCAGAATCACCTCTTCGATGTCCGAAGGCGTTAGCCCCGCATCATCCATCGCCTTCTGAACCGTCACAATCGAACGCTCCACCAGGTCAGCGGTCAACTGCTCCAATTTGGCACGGGTCAGGGTCATCTGCAGATGCTTGGGGCCACTGGCGTCTGCCGTGATGAAGGGCAAGTTGATTTCCGTCTGCATAACGGTCGACAGCTCGATCTTGGCCTTTTCAGCCGCTTCCTTGAGTCGCTGCAGAGCCATCCGGTCCTGGCGCAGATCGATGCCCTGCTCCTTCTTGAATTCATCGGCAATCCATTCGATTATCCGCTGATCGAAGTCATCGCCTCCCAGGAAGGTGTCGCCATTGGTGGATTTAACCTCGAACACGCCCTCGCCAACGTCGAGGATGCTGATATCAAAAGTGCCACCACCCAGATCATAGACGGCGATGCGCTTTTCCACATCTTTGTCAAGGCCATAGGCCAGAGCAGATGCTGTCGGCTCGTTGATGATCCGCAACACATCCAGGCCAGCGATGCGACCGGCATCCTTGGTCGCCTGGCGCTGGCTGTCATTGAAGTAGGCAGGTACGGTGATCACTGCCTGGGAAACTGGTTCACCCAGATACTGTTCGGCATCATGTTTGATCTTCTGCAAGATCATCGCAGAGATCTCCGCCGGTGCGTATTCCTTGTCCCCCATGATCACGGCGGCATCCCCGTTGGAGCGCTTGACGATCTTGTAGGGTAAAAGCTCGATGGCCCGCTGTACTTCCGCATCGTCGAATTTGCGACCCATGAGCCGCTTCACCGAATAGATGGTATTATCAGGATTTGTGACCGCCTGGCGCCGCGCAACCTGACCAACCAGGCGTTCGCCCGACTTGGTATTCACCGCCACCACGGAGGGAACCAAGCGCGCTCCCTCGGAGGAGGGAATGACCACGGACTCACCCTGTTCCATGACTGCCACGACTGAATTCGTGGTCCCCAAATCAATACCGATAATTTTTGCCATTGTTTTTGACTCCTTGTCCTAAAAATCCGTTCATACTTGGAAAGAAAATTAGTCTATCGATCTCTTTGCGCAACTACTGCGCTACCTTGACCATGGTGGGCCGTAACACGCGATCACCCAACATGTAACCTTGCTGCAAGACCTCCAGGACCGTATCCGATTCGTTATCGGCGTCGTCGACCATCATCACCGCCTGGTGAAGATTGGGGTCAAAGGGCTGCCCTTCAGCTTCGATTCTTGTAACGCCTTCACGCTCCAGTACCCCCTGAAGTTTGCGCTGAATAAGACCAAATCCATCGGCCCAGGAACTCTCCCGGACCTCTTCCGGCAGTGCTGCGAACGCTCGTTCGAAATCGTCCAGAACAGGAAGGATATTGGTCAGGACGCGCTCGCGGGAAGCCCAAATCTCGTTCTCGGCCCGAATCTCACTTCGGCGTTTGGCGTTGGCGTACTCTGCCGCCGCGCGCAGGTACTTGTCCTCCCATTCGTCGCGAGCCTTGACTGCCTCCTTATACTCGTTGACCAATCCGACAACAGGGTCGGAACTCTCTTCGGGTTCTTGTTCGGCACTCTCCAGCAAATCCTGCCAGGAAGCACCCTGCTCCACATCATCCAAAACATCCGACGCCGTTACCTCGACGACCTCCGGCTCAGATACATCAATCACCTCTCCGTCGACGACACCTGGTTCCTGACTGTCGTCAAGGGAAGGCTCGACTCTTTCCTGATCCTCACTCATTGTTTGCTGTTTTCCCTCTTCTTCTTTATCCATACCAATCCTGTACCAGTTCGCTCATGACACGAGCGACAAAACGGACCAAGGGAATCGCGCGGTTGTAGGGCATTCGAATAGGCCCCAGGATGCCAAGGACGCCGGTTGCCTGACTGGAAATCCCATAGGGAGACAATACCAGGCTGATATCCCGCAGCGGTTCAACAGCACGATCGCCCCCGATCAGAATTTGAACCCCATCCTGCTGGCGAACATCTTCAAAAACAGATGAAAACAGGGGCGGTTGTTCCAGCACAGTAACAAGTTGCTGTGCATCTTCAGTGCTGGCAAACTCGGGTTGCATCAAGATGTACGACAGACCCTCCCGGTAAACATGCTCCGTGCTGGCGCGGCTCTCCCGCTCTATGATGGTCTGAACAACCTCGATGACCCGAAGTCCGAAATCGGAAAGCTCTCCCGACTCCGCTGCGACCTCGGCGCCGGTCTTAGCAGCCAACAGGTGGTTTAGCTGATTCGAAACTCGACTCAACTCTTCCTGGGATACCTCGCCGTCCACACTGAGCATCTGCTGTTTGACTATCCCCTGATGCAACACAAGGACAAGTAGAATCAGCCCCTGGCGAACCTCGACCAGCTCGATGTGCTTGAAGCGGACCTGCGACGCCCGTACAGGCGTCGCCAGTGCCGCCATGTTGGCCGTATGAGCCAATACAGCAGCCGAGAGTTGCGCCCACTGATCCGCCTCCAGTCCCACCTGATGGAACTGATGCTGGATCATCAATTGATCGTCCTCAGAGAGAGAACCATCGGGCAGGAGGTGCTCCACGAAATAGCGATACCCCTCGTCGGTGGGAATACGCCCCGCTGACGTGTGAGGATGAGTCAGGTAACCCCGCTCCTCCAGGGCCTTCATTTCGTTGCGAATCGTTGCCGAACTAACGGTCAACCCATAGCCCTCGACCACCGTCCTGGAACCAACAGGTTGCGCGCTCTCGATATATTCCTGTACAACAATCGCCAGCACCGCCCGCCGGCGGGCATTCAACTCACCCACAATCACTCTTCCCATCCTTTTGTCCATTATCCGAAAAGATATTAGCACTCTCAGTACACGAGTGCTAAATCCCACCATAGAATAATACCACGAACCGAACGGGGTGTCAAAACAAGAAGAGGATCAGGCTATTCAGCAGGCACAGGAGAAAAACAGCGCCCAGCAGTATCGCCACCGACAGTTGCCTGCTTTCCCTGCCAAACAAACCATAGGCGACCAGAGCCATCAAAAGCAGGCTTCCGCACAACAGGTTCAGAAAGGCGTAAGCCTCCCGTGTTAACTCTGATACCATCGAGGATCCCTCGCTAGTAGGCCTGCTGGTCGCTGAACACACGCAGCACCGTGCGCAGCAAGATACGAAAATCGAGCGAGAGCGACCAATTCTCGATATACCAGAGATCGTACTTGGTGCGCTCCGTAATGGAGGTATCACCCCGTAGCCCGTTCACCTGGGCCCACCCGGTGAGACCTGCCTTCTCCCGATGGCGATCCATGTATCGGGGAATGCTCTGACGGAACTGTTCAACGTAAACCGGCCGCTCCGGCCGCGGGCCGACCAGGCTCATTTGGCCCAAAAACACGTTGATCAGTTGCGGCAATTCATCGATGGAAAAACGGCGGATCATTGTACCCAACCGCGTGCGACGAGGATCATCCTCGGTGGTCCAGCCAGGACCACTTGCCTCGGCATCGGTGCGCATCGACCGAAACTTGATCATCGGAAAGGGTCGGGCGTCCAACCCCATCCGTTCCTGAACATAAAACACCGGACCGGGCGATTCCAGCTTGATGAGCAACGCGGTGAACATCAAAACGGGGGAGAGAAGGATCAACCCGACGGTGCTGCCAAAAAAATCTACCGCCCGTTTCAGAGCCAGATGCCAGCCGCGCAATGCAACATCGCGCATGGTCAGCAACGGCAAGCCGGCCAGGTCGCTGATACCCACCTCAGTGGCCATGATCTGAAATACGTCAGGATAGGTGCGAATACTGACTCGCTCCCGCTCACACTGGGAGACGATATGGACCAGTTCCCGATGAGTGGCCTCCGGCAGGCAGATAATCACCTCCTCCACCTCATGCTCTTCGATCACACGGGGCAGATCGGCCGGTGTTCCCAGGACTGGAACACCCAAGACCATGTTGGCATTGCCATTGTTGGCGATCAGACCCACCGGTTGATACCCCAGCTGAGGTGAGTGCAGCATCTTCTGAAGCACCATGCGGGCTACCTCGCCCGTCCCCACCAAAAGAACCCCACTACTTCCGACGCCCCGTCGCATGAGCTGCCGCTGCAGCTGAATGTTCAGCCAACGCCCCAGGCCAATAAAAAACAAACTCAACAGCCAGGCAAAGATGATCATCGGCCGGCGATAATCGATGGTATTCTTGAAAAGGAAGGAAATCACGGCGATGGCAATCAGCGTACCGAGGGTGATATCACGCAAGAGGGTCGTGAACTCCTCGAACTTGGGCTTACCCCGCCGGCGCTGATACAGCTTGTCGAAGAACATGACTGCGATCAGCGTACCCACGAAGATCAGCATCATGGGCACATATTGGGAAAAGTTTCCAACGCTCGGATCGCGCGACAGGTTCAATCGATAGGCCAGGAAAAAGGCCAGGCTGGCCATGAGGATATCAGTAACGAACTGCAACAGTATCAGGATGACTTGCGAGCGCTTCACTGCCGTCACCTCCTCGTTCCTATTCCAGCTACCATGTTTACGTCAGCGCCAGGCTACGGCGAAACTGTGACCAGGCCTGCCCAATCATGGCCATCATGCCGCGCAAACCGATTCCACCTACGATCAACCAGTGGAGCCACCAGGGTGTATCGGCTTCGTAGTGCTTTCGATAAAAGAGGATCATGGCCCGGTAGAACTCATAGCGGGCCTTGCTGCTGGTTTTGCTGGCGGCTTCCTTGACGTGCAGCACAGTTACCTCGGGATTATACCATACGGTCCAGCCCCGCTCCTTGATGCGAAATGCCCAGTCCAGATCCTCGCCATACATGAAAAAATTCTCGTCGAGCAGCCCCGCCTGGCAGATCGCTGCACCGCGCACCATCATGAATGCGCCAACCACTGAATCCACCTCCGTCATCACATCCGGGTCCAGATAAGTCATGTTGTAGCGGCCAAAGCGCTCACTTCCGGGAAATAACTTGCTCAAGCCCAACATCCGATACCCGGCTATCTCAGGAGATGGAAAAGAGCGCCGGCACGCCAGATCCAGGCTTCCGTCCGGTCGCACCAGTTTGGGCCCTGCAACGCCGCAATCGGGCCTGCTGTCCATGAAATCCAGCATGTCCGCCAGTGCCGTCGCCGGGACTTCCGTATCAGGATTCAGGAGAAGGGCGTAGCGCGGGGTTTTTGACTCGTCGCTATCATCCGGGTTGTCGGCGAATCCGTAGTGGCGGAGGCCCAGATTGTTGCCGTAGGAAAAGCCACCGTTGATCGGGCTGGCAATCAACGTGACTTGCGGGAACATCTTCTGCACCATGGCAGCACTGCCGTCGCTGGACGCGTTATCTACCACACAAACATCGTAGGTGAAGCTACCCTGGCTGGCATACACCGTCTCCAGACAGCGCTGCAACAGGTCTCGTGTGTTGTAGTTGAGAATGACAATAGCTAAATCAAGCACAGTTATCAGTCTACCCGTGGCGTGTACCGCTGTCAAGCTATCCCTGGTCCCGCCAGTGAATGTCTTCCCGGTGGCGATTCTGCCACCTCCAATGCAGACCCACAGGATAACCCAGCATCTTCGCCACATCGCCGCTGGCCCGGATGACGGGAATCAGCCATGTAGTCCACAGCCGTCGCTGCCAACTGAGAGCTGCCCACTGGGCGCGCAAACGCTGATATGGTCTCCAGCAGTAGGCCAATCCGCCGGCCAGCAGGCCGAACAGCCAAAGCGAGTTATGAAAGAGGCTCAACAGGATCAAGGCAGGGGCGGCGATCAGGTAGGTACCATAGCGGATGGCGTGGCGCTTGCGCCATAGATCAGCCTTGCCATCCCCCCGCGCATAACGATAATATTGCTTGAAAAAGCTGCGTAAATTGGGGCGAGGGCGGAAATGAGCGACAGCCTCAGGCGCCCACAGGAATCCACCACAGCAATCAATCATCTGGAAATCAAATACCAGGTCCTCGCAGTAGTCCAGCCACTCCGGATAGCCATCGGTACACTCAAAGGCCTCGCGGCTGAACGCGACCGACCGGCTGCTTGGCAGAAAGCTCGAGGGATCGATTTCCTCTTCAAGCGGCAAGGTAGTAGCGCCCAGGGCAAGCTCGAAGTCATTCTCAGGAGCGGGCATGAAGAAGCCAGCCACTGCCAGCCTGCCCGGATCAAGGCCAGCTTGTGCCGCATTTTCGAAGGGCGAGACAATCCGCTCCAGCCACACAGGCTCCAACCAAACGCCCGCATCGACGCTGGCGATGACATCACCGCTGGCACAAGCGACTGCAACGTTGCGGCCCTGGCTGATATTGGCTCCCCCTGCCTCGTGAAGTTGGATCGGCAAACGGTCAGCATAGGCCTTGACCACCGCCTGGGTACCATCCCGGCTGCCGCCGTCGACAATCAACACCTCATGCGGTTGCCGGGTCTGGGCCACCAAACTGTCAAGAAGGTGGTGTATCGACCCTGCCTCGTTAAGAACGGTACAGATGACCGAGACGCGCATAATGTTGTTATTATAGCTGGCGCGTCCTCGCAGGTCAAACATTAAAATTTGGGGGCAAACCGGCTGACTTGTCCGGTGATTGGTGTAGTGCATCGGCACTTTCGGCTCCCCACATGTAGTGGTAGGCGACCTGGAACAGGGCATTTTTGCAGCTTTCAGGCAAGTATTTTGGCGTGACGCCAGCTTGAAAACGTTTGGCGGGCACTTGCTCCTATGGTATAATCTCGCCCACGAATTGTGTGCCGTATTGCGTCAAATGAGCACCCCCACAGGAGTATTCTGTTATGGTCGAAGTCACGATTGATAGCGTTCGTGTGAGCCTGATGTCCCAACACAGGGTGGTGGTTCTCAAGGAACTGGATGGCGGACGATTTCTACCGATCTGGATTGGCCCTTTTGAGGCGGATGCCATTACTATCGAACTTCAGGGGGTGGAAGTTGCCCGTCCTCTTACCCACGATCTTTTAAAATCCCTGGCCACCTTGCTGGGCGCGGAGGTTGTGCGCGTTGAAATCAATGATCTCAACAACGATACTTTCTATGCCCGGATTTATTTGATCTTCGAGGGCAGTGAGATGGAAGTAGATTCGCGGCCCAGCGACGCCATCGCCCTGGCCGTACGGTGCTCTGCGCCTATCCTGGTCGCCGATCATGTCATGGACAGAGCCTCCATCATGCCTGAGGAGGATGTCCGTGAGGAAACAGCGGGGGATACTGAGCCCTCAAGCGAAGAAGAACTGGACGCCTTTCGCGATTTCGTCGAAGGACTCGACCTCAAAGGGCTGGGCGAAGATAACTTTCCACTTTGAATGCCGGCCTGGCGACGGGCCTTTGCGAGACAACCACAGGTTACGGCGAGGTTTCAGGCCTCGCCGTGTTCTTCTTGAATCACCCGGAGAAATCCCTTGGACAATGGTTTCACACCAAGAGACCGCTTCGTGCCCGCCAACCCGGAGGCTGAAGAGGCCGTTCTTGGCTCATTGATGATCGATCCCGATGCGGTTATCAAGGTCGCTTCATTTCTGAAGGCCGATGACTTCTACCAGGAAAAGAACAACTGGATATTCCAGGCCATTCTGGATCTGCACGAGCGACGTGAGCCCGCCGACTTTGTCACGGTCAGCGACGAATTGGAGCGTCGCCGGCAGTTGGATGAGGTGGGCGGACCGAGCTATGTGTTGGACCTGATCAACGCGGTGCCGACCGCCATCCACGTCGAGCACTACGCCCGTATCGTGGAACGGACGTCGGTGCTTCGCAAACTCATCCGGGCCGCTGGCCAGATTGCCCAGTTGGCCTACGAGGAAACCAGCGAAGATGTCCAGGAAATCGTCGATCGGGCCGAACAGGTCGTCTTCGGTATCGCCGAGAACCGCACCCAACGCGATCTGACTCCGGTCCGATCCATCATGGCCGACGTGGTGGATCGCATTGATTTCCTCTACCATCACCGGGGCGAGATCCTCGGGGTGCCGACCGGCTTCAAACTGCTGGATCGAATGCTCGGTGGCCTTCAGAAGAGTGATCTGGTCATCCTCGCGGCCCGGCCAAGCGTGGGCAAAACATCCATGGCCATCTCCATCGCCCAAAATGCTGCCCGCAAGTATGGCAAACGCGTTGCCATCTTCAGTTTGGAAATGTCCAATGAACAACTGGTTCAACGCATGTTGGCAGCCGAGACAGGCATCGACTCCCAGCGCCTTCGCATGGGCAACATCCACGGCGAGGATGAGTGGCACAAGCTAATGGAAGCGGCCGGCGCTCTTTCCGAGGCCCATGTTTTTATCGACGATACGCCTGCCCTGTCAGCCATGGAGCTGCGCACCAAGGCCCGCCGCCTCTACGCGGAACATGACGTTGATTTGATTGTGGTCGACTATCTGCAACTCATGCATGGCGGCACAGGCCGCTCAGAAAACCGGGTCCAGGAGATCAGCGCCATCTCCCGCGGCCTGAAGGGGCTTGCCCGGGAGCTAAACGTGCCCGTGCTGGCCCTCAGCCAGCTTTCCCGCGCCGTTGAAGCCCGCCAGGACAAAAGACCGATCCTGTCGGACCTGCGCGACTCGGGAAGCATCGAGCAGGACGCCGACGTGGTCATGTTCATCTACCGCGAGGAGATGTACATCGAGGATACGGAGCGGCAGAACATCGCCGACGTGATAGTTACCAAGCACCGCAACGGCCCTACCGGCACGATCTCCCTCTTCTTCCGCAAGGAACTGACCCAATTCAAGGACCTGGAGATGCAGCGCGAGGATTTAGAATAGGACTCACCATGGAAGGTTTTGCAGGGTTTCCAGCTGGCAAACAAACCATCGTTCGGGTTCCGGATGTCTTCTTCACGGAGCTCTTGCCGGTCATTGACGACCTGGCCGAACTCAAGGTAAGCCTTCACTGCCTGTGGCTGTTGAATCATAAGCGAGGCGACTTGCGCTATACCCGTCTGGACGAGCTGGCCGCAGACCAACGGTTTATGTCCGGCCTGGAGGACCTGCCGGAAGACGCCATGACAACGCTCAAACGCGGGCTGGAGATGGCGGAGGCGCGGGGCACCCTGTTGCGAGTCAAGGTGACCCCGCCAACGGGTGATGTGGAAGACTGGTATTTCCTCAACAGCGAGCGGGGGCGCAGCGCCGTGGAGCGCATTCGACGGGGCGAACTGCATACCTTTGCCGAGCCGCTGCCGGACGACATCAGCCTGCAGACGCAACGCCCGCACATCTTCGTGTTATACGAACAGAACATCGGCGTCATCCAACCTATGCTGGCTGACGAACTGCGAGAGGCCGAACGAACCTATCCCCGAAACTGGATCGACGAAGCCTTCGGGGAAGCGGTCGCGCTTAACAAACGAAGTTGGCGCTACATCCAGCGTATTCTGGAACGTTGGGCCGCCGAAGGAAAAGATGATGGAATCGATAGGCGAGACGCTCAAGGGAATGACAGTTACGAATCCCTCAAACGACGCTACGTCCCAGAAGGATATGAGGACATCGTTGAACACTGACGCCCAGGTACCGCCCGAGCCCGGCAAAAGCTGCCCCATCTGCGGCGGACTGGGATTTATCGTCCAGGATCTTCCGGTCAGCGATCCCAACTTCGGTCGAGCGATCCCCTGCCAGTGCCGCCAGTCTGAAATGGCCCGCCGTAAACAGGCCAGATTGACCCAGGTCAGCAGCCTTGATCAGCTCAGCCACATGACCTTCGACACCTTCTATCCGAAAGGGGTCGGACTATCTGAAGATCAGATTCTCAATCTGCACAAGGCCTTCAGCATTTCCCGGGAATTTGCTGCCAAGCCAGAAGGGTGGCTGCTGCTCACCGGTTCGTATGGATGTGGCAAGACACATCTTGCCGTCGCGATTGCTCACGAGGTAATCGCACGAGGCCAGCCGGCGCTCTTCGTCGTTGTGCCTGACCTGCTCGATCACCTGCGAGCCACCTTTGGACCCCAATCGGAAACCAGCTTCGATGAACGATTCGAGGCCGTCCGCGATACGCCCCTTCTGATAATGGATGATTTCGGCGCCCAAAGTGCCACACCCTGGGCCAAAGAAAAACTCTTCCAGATCCTCAACTATCGCTATACGGCTCAGCTCCCGACCGTCATCACAACCAATATGAAACCGCCCGAGATCGAGCCACGGTTGCGATCGCGGTTAGCCGACCCCGATCTGACCATGACGGTCACTATCCTGGCGCCTGATTTCAGGTCCAGCGGTACATCGAACGCACACGGACTCAGCACATTGACGCTGCATGTCGGCCAGACCTTTGAGAATTTCGAACTGAGACGCTCCGAACTCCCCAAAGAAGAATCTGATAGCCTTACCTTCGCTCGAGATTCTGCCAGGGCCTACGCGGGCGATCCCCGGGGCTGGTTGGTATTGACAGGTATCTACGGCTGCGGTAAGACACACCTGGCCGCTGCTATCGCCAACTTCCGCATCGAAGGACATCACGAACACCCCATGTTCGTTGTCGTACCAGACTTGCTGGACCACCTTCGGGCGGCTTTCAGCCCCAGTGGCGGCGCTCCGCTGGACGTGCGATTTGAGGAAGTGCGGCGCACGGACCTTCTGATTCTGGACGACCTGGGCACCGAGAGTGCCACCCCGTGGGCCAGAGAAAAACTCTTCCAAATCCTCAACTACCGCTACGAGGCGCGGCTTCCCACTGTGATTACGAGCAGTAAATCGGTCGACAAGATGGACGAACGTCTTGCCAGCCGTATGCTCGACACCAACCGTTGCCGGGTCCTCTCGATCCTGGCGCCCAACTATCGGGGCAGCAAGGGTCAACGCAAGCGAGGCCTGTTCGGCTAGAGGTCGTAATCCTGCCCTTTTTTCCCGACTCGTGAACTATGGTATAATTGCGATCGTGTTATAGGTCGACGGCAGATGAAATTGTGCCTGCCGACAAAAGGTCTGTATCAAGTTCCCCTGTGTTGGCCAGGGACTGACAGGCGCCCGCAGGTGCATCAATCGTTGCGCCGTTGCTACCGGCCGGGTGCCCCGAGATGGTCCACCAGCACCAGGGGTTATTTCTTGACAGCCAATCAAGGATGCAGATCAAATTCACCTTCTGAGGTATGACCATTATGCGTCGCAATGCAATTCTTTTGACAGCCATAGCGGCCCTGATCCTGGTGCTGATGCAGGCCTGCGCCCTGGGCGATCTCGTCGCAAACGAGCCGGCACCCATTCCGACACCAAGCCGCACACCTCACCCGACGTTTACGCCGACTCCACCGGAGACTCCGACACCTATCGTTGCTCCCACCAATACGCCTTCCCCGGTGCCATTGCCAACGAACACCCCGGCGGAAGCGCCACCGACAGAGGCGCCGGCGGAACCACCTGCTGCCGCACAGCCAACGGATACGCCCGCGCCCGAAACAGCGCAGGTGATCATCGACAACCCTACCCTGAATGTTCGCCAGGGTCCCGGCACCAACTACCGGATCATCGGGCGCGCCAACAATGGGGAGCGCTATGACATCAAGGGCAAAAACTCGTCGGGCAGTTGGTGGCAGATCAATTTCAACGGTCAGGATGGCTGGGTCTCCGGATCCTATGTTCGCACCGAGGGTGACACAGGCGGGGTTCAGGTCGCGTCCAACATACCTGCGCCGCCGCCACCACCTACGGCGATACCACGCCCAACGCAGCCACCCGCACCAACCGCGCCACCAAAACCGAAGTTTCCCTATTCCTACGAAACGGGCAGCATGATCAGCAACCCCAACTGTGGCTCCGTTTACATGGAGGGCAAAGTAGTCGACGGAGGCGGCAACGGCATCAATGGTATTGCGGTGATGCTGGAATTCTTCGGCAATCGGGTCTACCGCATCACCGGTGTTGGCAAGAACCCCGGCGAGTTCGGGTTCACGCCCCTTTCCCGGGAGATGTACGAGAGTCCCGTTCCATTCAACGTGACCGTTGTACAGGGCGACGGCAACCCTGCACCCCTGTCCGATAGCGCGTTCATCGACTTCCGAAACTGCAACGCGGCCGGGCAGTTCACCAATATCAGGTTCCGCAAGAACTAAACCACTGCAACGAGGCGAGTCTTGTCACGGCAGAAAAAAAAGCCATCCCTCGCCGGCATTGTCATCAGCGCTGCTGGCCTGCTCCTTGTGGGCGGGCTGGCAGTTTTTGCATTGCTGGGTACCCCCGCCCTTGCTCATGCGCCACCAGGCCAATGGCTGTTCAACCTCACCGGCGAAGAAGCCCCCTTGTCCCAGATCAAGGGGCTCAGTGACCTGGTGGCCGACGCCATGCGGCCGCGTCTGGAGACCGAGGACATGGTCCCCGTGGCCCACGCTGGCGTCAACCCTTTTGGGGTCAACGTATTCCTGGAGCAAGAGGTTGATCCTGCCAAACGAGAGCAGGCTGTGCGCATGGCCCAGGAGGCTGGATTCCACTGGCTCCGCCAGGAATTCCCCTGGGAAGACATCGAAATCCATGGCAAAGGTGATTTTGAGGACCGCCGCAACGAACCCGTTCGATCGGCCTGGGAGAAGTATGATCACATCGTCGATCTGGCCGAAGCATACGACATGGAGTTGATTGCCCGCCTCAGTAATCCCCCGGCATGGAGTCGCTCGGCAGGCAACGACGGCGGCACCTACGCGCCACCAGACGACCTGGCAGATTACGGCGATTTTGTGGCTGCAGTCGTCGATCGCTACCAGGGACGCGTGCGCTATTATCAGCTCTGGAACGAACCCAACATCTACCCTGAATGGGGTGACTCTGCCATCGACCCAGAGGGCTTCACAGAACTCCTGAAGACAGGAGCAACCCGGGCACGGGCCATTGATCCGGAGGTGGTGATCATCTCTGGTGCTCTTGCCAGCACTATCGACCTGGACGGAATCCACGTGCCGGCGCGCAATTTCAACGACCTCACCTTTCTGCAGCGCATGTATGACGCTGGGGCAGCCCCATACTTCGATGTACTTGCCATGCAGGGCTACGGACTCTGGTCCGGGCCCACCGATCAGCGAACACAGCCTCGCGTAATCAACTTCGGCCGTCCACAGCTGGTGCGGGATGTCATGGTGAAAAACGGTGATGCGCAAAAGCCGATCTGGATCAGCGAGATGAATTGGAACGCGGTGCCCAATGACATTCCAGATAAGCGTTACGGTCAGGTCACCGAAGAACAACAGGCCCGCTATCTGCCGCTGGCCTACGATCGCATCCAGACGGAATGGCCCTGGGTTGGCGTGGCGAACACCTGGTATTTGAAGCGCCCCACCGATCAATGGGAACAAAACGGCCAGCCTGAAGCCTATTTCCGCCTGCTGACTCCCGGATTCGATCCCCTGCCGGTCTACGATAGCATGATGGACTTTACGGACGATTTGCGCCCGGCCCTGCATCAAGGGTATCATCAGGAGGACCACTGGGCGATCAACTACACCGGCAACTGGGATACCATCGCCGACGACCAGGCAGTATTGAGTCAACTGCGGCAGACCAGCGATCCTGCGGCAGGCCTGTCATTCCGGTTCGTGGGCAGTGATCTGGAACTGGTGGCACCCAGAGGCCCGGGCATGGGACGGTGGATCGTGGAAGTTGATGGCCGCGAGCGCGCTCGCATCAACCTGGATTCCAGTAGCCCGCGCCCAGCGCTATCCGCAACGGTGGCTCGCAGTCTGTCCAGCATATCGGCACACCAGGTGACGATTCGACCCGAACTGGACGAATCGGGACAACTTGTCGGTCCGGTTGCCCTGGACGGAATCGTCGTCCGGCGCCGAAACATGGCATTTGTCAATGGCCTCTATTGCCTGGTAACCCTCCTCTTTTTGGCAGTGCTCGGGCTGCTAGGTTACTTCTGGCTCGCCAGCCGGCACAATATTCCGCAACAGGCCGGTTGGCAAGAATGAGTGATCCGAATCCCTGGCAGGCAAGCGTTGCCTGAAAAATCATGACCGAAACGACCTCCCGGAGACGCAGCCAATTCGATAGATGGATCCTGTGGCTGATCTTGCTGCTGGCGACCGCGTTGCGATTCTTGCGGATCGGTAACCAAAGCCTCTGGGCTGACGAGGGCAATAGCGTCGCGCTGGCATTGCGTTCCATCAGCGAGATCTCCGCCAACGCAGCAGCGGATATCCATCCACCCCTTTATTATTGGTTTCTCCACTTCTGGGTGCGTATATTTGGCACCAGTGAGATTGCTGTTCGCTCCCTCTCTGCCGTATGGGGTATCTTTCTTGTCTGGTTGGTTTACCAGATCGGCAGCCGGCTCCACGATAGACGCACTGGGTTGATCGCGGCCTTTCTGGCGGCGATCAATCCCTTCTTGATCTATTACAGCCAGGAAGCCCGCATGTATTCGATGCTGGCAGCTCTGGCAGCCCTGCTATTTTATGGTCTTGTCCGCTTCATTCTGCACGAGTCGATTGTCCTGCCGGCCGACGGCACCGGAAAGACAATCTCCTTCTCGGCTCCGGCGACGGCAGTGATCCTGGTGGCATCGATCGCGGGACTCTATACCCACTACACGTTCCCGATCCTGATCCTCACAGCCACTTTGCTCTACCTGTTGTGGGTATACGACTCCCGACGCAGGGGATTCGTATCGATCCGTCTGCTTCAGTGGGGACTCCTGTTGATCGTGATGGGCTTCTTCTACCTTCCCTGGCTTGGAACGGCGATCGACCGGCTGACCAGCTGGCCGCGGTCGGGCCAGGATATCGCCTGGACCGAGGCGTTGAGCGAGATGACGCGCCTGTTGGCGCTGGGTCCGGTGGCTCAGGGTGATACCAACAGCGTCTGGATGGTCATTTTCATATTGCTTTTCATCCTGGGCCTTTTTCCCTGGGCACGTCCCGGGCGGCGACGCTCCCATTGGCTCAGTTGGCTGCTGCCCTTCGCATGGCTGGCAACCCCGGTCTTTTTGATACTGCTGGCCGATCTCTACAAACCAGCCTTCTTCAAGTTCCTGATCGTTTCAGTGGCGCCCTTTGTCCTGCTGATGGGCCGGGGCATCACCGGATTTGAGGCTTCCCTCAAGCGAAATCCCTGGGGACGACGGTCGACCACGGCCGCAGCCATTTCGGACAAGCGGGCTGGCAAGAGCGGCAATCAACAGGCTGAGGTCGCCGCCAAATCGTCCGCGGGAAAATGGATTTCACTCATCTGGGTTGTGGTAACGCTAATCCTTGTGATAATCCCCACAGCCATGACTTTGCAGGTCTACTACTTCGATCAGGACGTTTCACGGGACGACTATCGCGCCATAGCCTCGTATATTGAAGCGGTTTCTCAGCCCGACGACGCCGTTATCCTCAATGCACCCGGACAGCAGGAAGTGTTCGACTACTATTATGGCGGTGATATCCCGGTCTACGGCCTGCCGGAACAGCGTCCTGTCGACAAAGCTGCTGCCGTTGCCCAGCTCGAACAATTGGCCGGGCAACACCGCCAGCTTTTTGCGCTCTTTTGGGCTACCGATGAAAGTGATCCCGATAGCATTGTGGAAGGCTGGTTAGACACGCACGCCTATAAATCAGCTGAAACCTGGCAGGGCAATGTACGTTTCGTGATCTACGCCACCCAACAGGCCACAGACGACTGGCCGGAACAGAGTTCAGGCGCAAGCCTCGGCGATCAAATTCGCTTGAACAGCTACGCCTTGTCCTCCCAGAATATCACTTCAGGCGAGGTCCTGCAGCTGCAACTGGCCTGGCAGGCCCTGAGCCAAGCAGATGCCGACTATACGGTGTTTGTGCAACTCCTGGATGCGCGGAACCAGGTGGCCGTTCAACGGGACGCACCGCCGATCAGCGGTGGCGCTCCGACTGGCAGATGGCAGACGGGCGAGGTCGTAATTGACAACCATGGGTTGTTCATCTCTCCCGGTACTGCACCTGGAGACTATCTTCTCATCACCGGCATGTACAATCCGCAAACAGGCGAGCGACTCATCAGTGGTGCCGCCGATTACATCGATCTTGGCACTGTCCGGGTGGAGCGTCCTGATACGCCACCCGCGCCGGCGGCTTTGGGCATGGACACCGATCGCTCATTCAAGTTCGATGAAGTCACCATGCTGGGTTTCGACCACTACAAGCGGGGCTTTCGGCACGCCCCGGATACGCCGTTGCATCCCAACGATCTGCTTCACTTCACCTTTTTCTGGCAGGCCGATGTCCAACCGACCGCGGCCTGGTGGTTCACGGTTCGCCTGATACAGGGCACTGACAAGGAAGTGGCTGCAGTCAGCGGACCGCTGGTCAGCAAGGAATACCCGACGCTGAACTGGGAAGAGGGCGAGATCGTCCGCGGTGAACACGATTTATTTCTGCCCGACTACCTCACATCTGATCGCTACCAACTTCAACTCTTCCTCCATACCGGCAACCCGGAAGCCATCGCGGACAGAGTGAATCTGGGCCAGATTACAATTAGCGAACCATAAGTCCCACTCTCAAGGAAATACTTCGCAATGATTCTGGAAAGTCTTTCTGTAGGCATGCTACAGGTGAACTGCTACATACTTGGTTGCGAGCAGACCAACCAGGGTGTTATTATCGATCCTGGTGGAAATGCGTCTGGCATCCTGAACCTGGTGAACCAGTTGGGATTGTCCATCGTTTCGATCCCCAATACCCACGCTCATTTCGACCACATTTTGGCTGTCGACGAGGTAAAGGCCGCTACCGGCGCCCCCTTCTGGCTCCACAGGGACGACCAGCCAGTGCTCAAGGGGGGTCGCGAAATGGTCAAACTCTGGATGGGTTACGACCCCGGCCCAATGCCTGAGGTCGACAGTTTCATCTCGGCCGGCGATACGCTTCACGTTGGAGAAGAGGAATTGGAAGTCAGGCTGGCGCCCGGCCACTCGCCCGGTTCAGTGATCTTCATCCATCACGACAGCCGGCGGGTCATCGGCGGAGACGTACTCTTTGCAGGGGGCGTAGGACGCTTCGATTTCCCCGGAAGTGACGGTCCGACCCTGCTGCGGTCGATCCATGAACAGTTATTGACCCTGCCGGACGACTACGCGGTCTTCCCGGGCCATGGACCGGCGACCACGATAGGGCGCGAACGACAGGCGAATCCCTATCTGCAGCCCGGAATGGCAACTCTTTTTGAGAGTTGAACAATGACCATCGCTACATCTATCGAACTACCGCGACAGATCTATGACGGGATCGTGGCCCATGCCCGCGAGGGCGCCCCACAGGAGATATGTGGCATCCTCAGTGGCATCGATGGACGCGCCACTGAGCTGGTGCGGGCGCAAAATGAAGCTGAGAATCCTGTCATGGATTACTGGGTGGACGGGCAGACCCTTCTGCGACAGTTCGACTTCGAGGATCAGGGAGAGGCAATGATCGCCATCTATCACTCCCACCCTGTCGACGAGGCTTATCCTTCAGCGACGGACGCGCGCAATGCCTACTATCCTGACGCCACCTATCTGATCTGCTCACTGCTTCAACCCGATCAACCGACCCTTCGCGCCTACCGGCTGCTATCGAAGGAGCTCGACCAACGGCCGGCAGAGTTGCTTGCCGTGCGAGGAAACCCAGATTTCCTGGCCCATCATCACAGGGACGACACCAACGATACCTATGATCTGCTGGTCAGAGAATCCGACGGCAGGGAGCGTTGGCAGCGGGTCGAGATCATCGAACAGGATGTTGTTGTCCGAGATTAACCCGCGCAGCCGCGCACCCTCAGATGTGCCAAAGTATGAAATCCTACTTGACAGATCAAGTTTCCTTCTGTACACTTCCGGTATAAGATACAAGACCTTTCTGGAGTCAGAACCAGTGATCGCATCGTCCTGTCAGTATTTCGCACAACCTTGTTCCTGTCTATAGCGGGAGCGCCGGCAATGTTTGCCGGATGCTCTCGCCTGCCGACACGCGTGCGATGAGACTGCAAGATAATGCGCCCAACAATCAAAAAAGACCCACTGCGAGGTGGTGACAAAGAGTAGCCCTCACTTCTTTTGCCTGCCTCGGTGGTAAGAACAACGAGATTGAGCTCATCGCACGGTTGTAGACCGGTGATGGGCGTTTTTGTTTCCAGCCGTAACAGAACTCATCTGAGCTATCGATCAAAGAAAGGAATTCCAAGCCAATGTCAACCGTACGCATTCCCACACCGTTGCGCCACCTTACAGGCGGTCAATCCAAGGTAAACGCCTCAGGCAACACCGTCAGTGCAGTAATCGAAAACCTGGAGTCAACCTATCCTGGCATGGGTGAAAAGCTTTTGGACGAAAACGGAGAAATCAAACGGTTCATCAATGTATTTGTCGACGGCAATGAGATCCGCACCATCGACGGCGCCGACACGCCGGTGGGCGATCACGACGAAATCACCATTGTGCCTGCCATGGCCGGCGGCAGTTTCCAGGAGCCCCATTAATGCCTCGACTCAATCGTGACCAGCTTCTCGCTCTTGCCAGGAGCGAGATCACTGAAACTACGATCCGTGAGCTGGATGAACGCCTGCAAAACGGCCAGACACCACTGATTATCGACATCCGGGAACGGGATGAATTTGAGCAAGGACACCTGCCCGGAGCGATCTTTGTGCCGCGCGGTTTTCTTGAGCTACGAATAGAACAATTCGCCTTCGACCGGGAAACGCCCATCGTGCTTTACTGCGCTGGCGGGGTTCGATCGGCCCTGGCAGCTCGTAACCTGAGGGAAATGGGATACACCGACACAGAGTCTCTTGTCGGCGGTTACAGTGGCTGGAAAAACAGCGGATTGTCCGTCCAGATGCCGCGCCTGCTCACGGGCGACCAGAAACAGCGCTACAGTCGCCACGTCCTGCTGCCCGAGGTTGGGCAGCAAGGGCAGCTAAAGCTGTTGGATGCCAGGGTTCTGCTGGTTGGCGCTGGCGGCCTCGGTTCTCCAGCAGCGCTTTACCTGGCAGCAGCCGGCGTTGGCACGCTGGGAATCATCGATTTTGACGTGGTGGACTTGAGCAATCTCCAGCGCCAGATATTGCACGGCGAGAGTTGGCTCGGCCAACCAAAGGTGGAATCGGCGATCGCCCGTCTCAACGATCTGAACCCTGATGTCCAGGTGGTTCCCTATCAGGAACCCATCACCAGCGCCAATGCCCTGGGCATCATCAAGGACTACGACATCGTGCTCAACGGCTCGGACAACTTCCCTACCCGTTATCTGGTCAACGACGCCTGTCACTTCCTGCGCAAACCGCTGGTGGATGCCAGTATTTTCATGTTCGAAGGCCAGGTTACAGTCTACCATCCCGGATCACCGGAAGAGGGCATCGAACAGGGTCCCTGCTATCGCTGCCTCTACCCAGACCCACCGCCACCCGGTGAGGTGCCGAGCTGCGCCGAAGCCGGCGTGCTTGGCGTGCTGCCCGGTATCGTGGGATCGATTCAGGCAGTGGAAGCAATCAAGCTGATTCTGGGCAAGGGTGAGTCCCTGATTGGCCGCCTGCTGTTGTTCGATGCCATGGATATGAGCTTCCATACTCTCAATGTGCGTCGTGACTCGGAGTGCCCGGTTTGCGGGTCCAATCCAACGATCACGGCGTTGATTGACTACGAGCAGTTCTGTGGCCTGCCACCCACAACTGTCGCCAGCAACGGCCATTAACCCGAGGAATATCCGACAGGATCACAGTAGAGAATCGCACATGACCCTAGCCAATATATTCACGAACAGCCGGGACCTGGTCTGGTCGGTGGCACCAGAAACTGCCGGCCATGGCCATTCACTGCTTGCCCAGGTAGGCAATACCCCACTATTGAACCTTAGCCACCTGCTAATACGCCCTGGCGTCCATCTCTATGCCAAGGCGGAGTGGTTTAATCCGGGTGGATCGGTCAAGGACCGGGCGGCGTTGCGAATGATCGAGGATGGAGAACTCAGCGGAGACCTGACCCGGCGCAAAGTGATCATCGACGCCACCAGCGGCAACACCGGCATTGGCTATGCCATGATCGGTGCTGCAAAAGGTTACGATGTGCATCTTGTCATGCCCGCCAATGTGACCGCGGAACGCAAATCGCTGGCGAGCGCCTATGGTGCGACAATCATCGAGAGCGATCCGCTGGAGGGGGCTGACGGAGCGATTCACCTGGTGCGCGAGATCGTGGCCGCGACCCCTGAACGCTATTACTATCCTGACCAATACAACAACCCCGGAAATTGGCAGGTCCACTTCGACGCCACGGGGCCTGAGATCATCCGTCAAACCGGGGGCAGGATCACCCACTTTGTTGCCGGCCTGGGGACAACCGGCACCTTCATGGGCGTCGGACGGCGACTGAAACAGTTCAGGCCCTCCATCCAGTTGGTTGCACTCCAGCCCGCCGATGAACTTCAGGTCATCGAGGGTTTAAAACACATGGAAACCTCGATTGTTCCGGGCATCTATGATCCGAATCTGGCCGACCAATTCCTGCCGATCGAAGCAGATCAAGCCTGGATAACAGCACGGCGTCTGGCTCGAGAAGAAGGCTTGTTCGTCGGTTTTAGTGCAGGTGCAGCCCTGTATGGCGCGCTTCAGGTCGCCAACCAGATGGAGAATGGAGTAGTCGTGACCCTGCTTCCCGACGGTGGCGCCAAATATGTTAGCCTGGGATTATTCGAATAGGCTCTGGCCAGTCTGTGCGAAGCCCACCATAAAGGCGCCGACCGTGCCAGCCTGCATTTTCATCGTTGCCGGTGTGCCAACGACCAGGTTGACTTATCTCAAGCTCCCCTCCCAGTTTGGGAGCCCTTCGCTGTCGCTCTGGGGGCTGCGCACGGGGCCGGGGGGTGGGTTAGGTGATTGATGTCATCAAAAGAACACTTTCCCTGGACGCGCGCTCAGTGGTATAATGCTGACGATCGGGCCAATTCGTCATCCAGATTAACCACAAATCAAGTGCAGAGCGCATTCGATGGCAGAAACGAAGATAGACCCCAAGCTCGCCGCCGAACTCAAGTCTCAACCTGATGCCCAGTTTGATCTGTTGGTAACCGTGCAGCACGCCGACGATCAAACCGAAAAACACCTCACATCCCAGGGCATCGTGGTGCGCCGTCGATTGAGATTGGTACCCACGGTAGCAATCACCTGCAGCGGCGATCAGGCACAAGAACTGCTTGGCTACTCCTGGGTAGAACAGATTGAGCGGGACCAGCCGGTTCACACCATGTAAACCTATTCTGCGGCCATGCCCGCGGTTTTTCATCCATTGGCGCATGACAGCCTACAACACTCCACCTATCCGCCAAGGAGGCATTTATGAGCGACTCGCTGCTTTCCATGCTGGCAGCTGCTTCACCTGACAAACCTGTTCCCGTCATCATTCGATATAAGAATCTGGACGCGATGGCCAGAGCCAATGCCGATCACGCAGGTCAGGCAGCCGACATCGAGCTGGGGTATCAATACAGCTTGCTGCCAGCGCAGAGGGCCTCCGGCACACCGGAAAAGATAGCCGCGCTGGCCGAGAGCCCCCACATTGCAACCATCTGGCCCGATCTGCCGGTACATACCATGCTGGACGTTTCCGTGCCCCTCATCAGGACGCCTGAGCTATGGAACCTTGGGGTGGACGGAAGCGGGGTGCGCGTGGCGGTCGTCGACACCGGCATTGACCCCGATCATCCCGATCTGCAGGGCCGCATTGCCGCCGTCAAGGACTTCACCAAAGCCGATGGGGATGCCAGAGATGGCAATGGCCACGGCACCCACGTAGCAGGCACAATCGCGGGCAGTGGCGAAGCATCGGACGGCACCTACAAGGGCGTGGCACCGCAGGCCGAGTTGCTTGTGGCCAAAGTGCTCAGAGACAATGGCAGCGGCATGACCAGCGATGTCATGGCCGGGGTGGAATGGGCGGTCTTCGAAGACGCCCAGGTGATCAATCTCTCGTTGGGCTCCTCGATTAACTGCGATGGCTCTGATGCCCTGTCGACCCTCTGCGACGAAGCTGTGGCCCAGGGGGTTGTCGTCTGTGCGGCGGCTGGAAACGCGGGCCCCTTCCCCGGCACGGTCGGGTCCCCAGGCTGCGCTCGGCGGGTAATCACGATTGGCGCCACCGATGACGACGATCAGATTACAGGCTTTTCCTCGCGCGGGCCTACACGCGATGGGCGCATCAAGCCAGATATTTGCTTTCCTGGCAATGCGATCGTGGCCGCACGAGCCGAGGGAACCTCGATGGGTGAACCAGTAAATGCATATTATACCACCGGTTCAGGCACCAGCATGGCGACCCCTCATGCCGCAGGCGCTGCTGCCCTGTTGCTTCAAGCCTTTCCCGATCTGACTCCGGACGAGGTCAAAAGACAATTGATGCAGTCGGCCGTTGACCTGGGCCTCGACGCCAATACGCAGGGCAGTGGTCGAGGCGATCTCCTGGCAGCATACCTGGTGCAGGGACCACCTCTTCCAATCCCGACGGATCCACCGTCACCCCCGGAACCGGGCGGTTGTCTGGGGTTTGGCAGCACCAGTTCTGCCGCGTCACGCACATCTGCCGATGGCGGCCGGGTTCCGATGGAATTTTGGGTAATCCTGGCTGTTTTGCTGATGCTCTGCGCCTGTGTGACATTCGTTGCTGCGGCCCTGGTTGCCATTGGCCTGACCTACTGACGACGGACGGCTTCCAGAAGACCGCAGACGATGGACCGCGGACGGCGGTCAGTGGTCGGAGCGTTTGGACCACGAAGGCGCGAAGGTTCACAAAGGATACGAAGCGCGAAGAGCACGAAGGAAGTTGACACCGGTCCGTGGTCAGCGGTCGGTAGTCAGCGGTCCTCGGTCAGCGGTCCTCGGTCGTCAGACCCGGACCTGCTATCGCAGTCCGCGGAAGAGATCTTGTTCCAGGTTGTCCGGCGGACCCACGGTGGACTGGGCAAGGATAAATGCCTCCTGGCGAAACCAGGGGTCGGCAATCACTTCCTCGGGGGACTCGGAGTAGCGGCTGGTGTGCCCGAGCTGGGTGGCGTGGCAGAGGATGCCCTGCCTTTTTACGTCGGCATATAGGCCGACATCGATAATCGTGCTGATTTCGGTCGCAGGCAGGGAGGCGAAGTAAAAGGGTACGCCGTCCATCATAACGGCAGCCCGTTGTCCATTCTTGCTGCGCGCCGTCACAGCCTCGTCGATCATGGTGCGGTAATAGAGCTTTTTAACCTGGTGAGCAAGACCGGCGCTGCCATCGGTTGGCCAGTCGGGATCGGCGGCAAGCTCGACGGCGATGCTCGCCCAGCGATGCACAACTACATGGTCGTAATGGCCGTAGATCCCATCCTGACCGAAAGTAATGACCACGTCCGGCCTTAACTCACGAATGAGACGAACCAGTTTCGCAACCGCCTGTCCCTGATTCACAATGGCAAGTTGCCCATCCACGTAGTCGAGGAAACGGGGCGGGTGCACACCATAGGTCTGGCATGCGCAGCGCAGTTCTCTCTCCCGCACTGCGGGCAGATTGGAAGGGCTCGCCACTTCGGGATCGGCGATCTGACCTGCTTCACCGCGCGTTGCCGTTACAACGTAAACATCGCAGCCCTCCGCAGCATATTTTGCCAGGGTACCACCTGTGCCAAAAGCCTCATCATCGGGATGGGCGAAGATCGCCATCAAGGTCAGCTTTTTCTCAAACATTCTCGTCGCTCTCGGCCATAATCTGGCGCGCATGTTCCAGCAAAATTTCGGCGCGCTGCTCCGAAACGCCTTTGACTTCAAAATAGCGCTGCAGAAGCTCCATCGGAGTTAGCGTTTCAACCGAGACAGCGCCAAGTCGCCGGCGCTCACTCTGCTCCACATCCTTGCTGATCCCTGCGATGTAGTAGGCATCCTTCAGGGCAGCAAGTATCTCTCGCTCCTGTAACAAAGCTTCCTGCTCCGCTCGCAACCGCAAGACAACCCGAACAACGGCATCGCTAAGATCACGCCTTGCGATGGCCTGAACCACGGCCTCGGTGGGGTCACCCAATTCTTCCCGGACATCCTGCCGGATCGTGATGAAGGGGCGGGCCAGGACCTTATAGTGGGTGTGAAACTGCCAGTGCGTGTCCCCTTTTTGCACCGTTGCCACCACCCAACCCTTGGCTTCTTTTTCCTCCCCGAAGTCGATTCTTTCGATGCTGCCGCTGTAGACGACCGGTGGATAGCTATCACCGTTGAGACTTTGGTGCTTGTGAATATGTCCCAAGGCAACATAGTCCCAGGCAGGATTGGCCAGCTCACTGCGCGGCACAGCCACATCGCGACCGATCATGATGTTGCGCTCGGAGCCCAGGCTGGCATTTTGCACACTGAAATGCCCGGTCAGCACGGCAGGTACCTTGGGATGCTGGGCAGCCTCGATAGCCAGGGCGCGGATGTTGTCGACCATGATACTGCGCAAGTGCTTGTCGATCTCGGCAATGGACTTGCCCCGCTGATCCTCCCGCGCTAACAACCTGCTTTTTAAGGGATAAGGTACAGTTGCCACCTGCAGCTGTTGACCGCGACGGCAGGTGACCTGCCACAACTGCTCCCGATCGCCCACAAACATATTGGGCACATCCAGAGTGTTGAAGATAGAGATGCTGCTGGCCCGCTGGGCCACGGCAGGCAGGTCGTGGTTGCCAACCAGAAGCACCACCGGAATCCCACCATCGGCCAGCTTTTTCATGCGGCGGGCGAACTCCCGCTGGTAGGTGGGGTTGGGATCGCGGGTTTTGTAAGCATCACCCGCGAAGATAACCACGTCGATCTCGTGGTCCAGGGCGTAGTCCACGGCATCGCTAAGCCGGCGCAGGAAATCCATCACGCGGCCATTGATCCCCGTCTGCGGGTCCAGGCGCCCATAGTTCTCCATACCGATATGGATATCGGCAATGTGCAGCAATCGAATGGCAGGGTGTGTCATAGCGGCATGATAGCACGATCAGGTTTTCCTGCAAAGAAAGCGAACAATCACCTTCCAGGAAGCTCATAGT
>JAYELL010000024.1 GCA_034717495.1 Chloroflexota bacterium
TAGCTCACGCACCGCCTGCTGGCGTAGCTCACGCACCGCCTGCTGGCGTAGCTCACGCACCGCCTGCTGGCGTAGCTCACGCACCGCCTGCTGGCGTGCTGGCGAGGCTCAGGATGTCATTTGACCCGGATTTTGCCAAGTGCGTAACTCCAGCCAGTAGCTTTTCAGTGACTGGCCACTGATCACCAGCAACTAACCACATAGAGAGGCCTGCAATGCAACGATATGGACAGCTAATCGGAGTGAAGCCGGAGCGGCTGGAGGAATACAAGGCATACCATGCCAACGTTTGGCCTGAAATCCTCGACAAAATCCGGGACTGCAATATCCAGAACTACTCGATCTACTACAAGGATGGCATGCTCTTTGCCTATTTCGAGTACGTGGGCGAGGATTTTGACGGCGACATGGCCAAAATGGCGGCCGATCCCAGGACCCAGGAGTGGTGGGATATCATGATGCCCATGCAGGAGCCGGTCAAGACCCGGGCCGAAGGTGAATGGTGGGCCGAATTGGAAGAAGTCTTCCACATGGATTAGAAGGACGGCACATTCAATTATGGAACGAACAGAAAACGCCTTAGCCAAGGTCCGCCGCATGAACCAATCCATGCGACATGAAGAAGGGGACCGCGTACCCCTCAGTGATTTTTTTTGGGGCAGCTTCCTTGAACGCTGGCGCGAGGAGCTGGGCCTGGCGCCCGATACCGATCCCTACGTCTACTATGACCTGGATTGGATCGTCACGATTCCAAATATGGATCCCCACATCAAACCCTTTGAGACGCTCAAAGAAACCGATGAGGAAGTAGTGGTTCGAACCGGGTTCGAAGCCATTCTGCGCAAACAGTTCAAGGATCCCATGCCGGAGTTCATCGGCTTCGATACGGACACCATCGAAAAAGAAGAGGCTTTCGAATTCGATGATCCCTGGGACGAGCGTCGATTCTTCAACGGTGGCGACAACCAGATTGCCGGCGTAGGCGACGGTTTCCAGCGCGATTCCCCGCCCTGGATCGAAACAGTAAAGTCCCTGCGGCCCGATTTTGCCGTCTATGGCAGTATCTGCGAAGCCAACGAGTATCTGACCCGCATCATCGGCCCGGAGAACAACATGCTCTGGGCAGGGCTCTACCCGGAGCGTCACGGCAAGTTCATCGACCGCACCAATGAATTCGCCATCGAACTGCTCAAGGCCCAGATCGAGGCGGCTGATGGTCTGCTGGACGGCATGGTGATCTGGGGTGATGTGGCCTACAAAAAGGATCTATTCTTTTCGCCAGATTGGTGGCGGGTTCACTACAAGCCCTACGTCGCGGAGATGGTCAGAATCTGCCACGACGCCGGGCTGCCCGTCATTTACCACGGTTGCGGCAACGTCAAGCGCATCCTGGAGGACTTCATCGAGACGGGAATCGACGCCTACAATCCACTGGAGGCCAAGGCCGGGCTGGACGTGGTGGATCTGCGACGCCAGTACGGTCACCGGCTGGGTTTCTGCGGCAACATGGATGTGATCGAGTGGGCCGAAAGCGATGAGCAGCAGCTCAAAGCGATCGTGCTTCGCAAGCTTAACGCGGCCAAGGGCGGCGGCCTGATCTTTCAATCTGACCACTCTGTGGCAAGCAACATCTCCGGCCAAAACTACGACTACGTCGTCAAGCTGGTCAGAGAGTATGGCGATTATCCATTGCAGCTCGGTGAGTATGATATTCCAGACCTGAGCTAAAGGTGCAGAAAAGGAAGTTTCTCGCCCTCTCAGTCATCCATGTCAACATGAACAAATCTGACCGATTCCAGGATTCACACATGCGGTTTAAGGAGGTGACAACGATCTCTAACAGTTCAGCGTATCATTTACCCGGCCACCAACCACCTATACTCAACAAGGAGAAGTCCAGAAAATGAAGCAACGTAGTAAACTGTTCATGGTGCTGGCAGCTATTATGATGCTGGCAATGGTATTCGCCGCATGTGGCGGCACTGTAGAAAAACCCGCGCCCGCAGAAGAAGCGGCTCCGGCCGAAGAACCCGCGCCCGCAGAAGAGACTGCGGCAACCGAAGAAATGCTCGGCCCCGATGGCGTTCCCTACGCCGGCCTCGATAAAGACCTGTCCGGCATCACCATCCGCATGGCCAACATCGGTGGACAGCCATATGAAGCCATGTATGACAGCATCAAGACCTTCGAAGAGGTGACCGGCGCCAATGTCGAGATCGTCTTCCTGGGCGATGGCTTCGAGATCGACCGCTATCTCAAGACCAACTATGCCGCCAACACGGTTGACTTCGACGTGGCCTGGAACCACACCAGCTTCATGAGCCAGTTCACCAACTTCGTCGAAGACCTGAACCAGTACTTCACACCCGAAGAGCTGGCAGCCTTCAGCCCGGCCATCATGGAATCGGCCAATATCGACGGCGCCTTGCAGCTCATTCCCCGCCACGCCGACATCAGCGGTATGCACTACCGCACCGACCTATTCAGCGATCCCGACCTGCAGGCCAAGTTCGAAGCCGATTACGGCTACCCCCTGGCGCCACCCACCACCCTTGACGAGATGTACGACATGGCCGAGTTCTTCGTGGGCGAAGGGGTCATCCAGTACGGCACCGAGTTCGCCGGCAAGGAAGAGGCTCTGGCCGGCCGCTACTACGAAGTGTTGGTCGCCAATGGCGGCAACTACTTCGATGAGAACCTCCAGCCCGTTTTCGACAGCGAAGCCGGCAAGATGTCGGCGCAATGGATGAAGGATCTGTACGATAACGGCCTCATCCCTGCTGATACCACAAATCTGCTCTGGCCCGAAGTGGCGCAGAACTTCTGCGACAGCAACGTCGCCTTCTATCTGGAATGGTATGGCTGGTACAGCTACTTCCAGGACCCCGATAGCTGCTCCGTGGCTGGCAAATTCGATATCGCCCGTGGCCCTGTGGGCGCTGGCGACATTCATACAGGCTGGGCCGGCGCCCACGCCTTCTCCATTCCCAAGGCTGCTGAAAACAAGGAAGCAGCCGCCCAATTGGTGAAATTCCTCAGTTCGCAGCAGGTGGCCTACGATGAAGGAAAACTTGGTTTGCTGCCGGTACGCGATGATGTGTGGGAAATGATCATCGCCGATGCTGCGCAATCCGATGTGCCTCTGGACAAGACCCGTCTCGAAGTGGCCCAGACTCAGATCGCCGAAGACTTCTTCACGCCGCCTCTATTCGCCGACTGGATATCCTTCACCAATCTCTGGTATCCGCAACTGCAGAGCATCATCCTCGGCGATGTCTCAGTTGACAAGGGTCTGGCCCAGGCTGTGGAAGAAACTCGCTCGATGATGGAGGACTTCGGCTACTACGAAGCGGGCGCGCAGCAAGAAACGCTGGAAAGCCCGGATATCGGTGCTGGAGCAGATGATCTGGGAGAACTTGCCTACGCGGGTCTGAACATAGACTTGTCCGGCCAGACTATCCGCATGGCCAACATCGGCGGCCAACCCTATGAAGCCTTGTACGATTCCATCAAGAAGTTCGAGAAAGAGACCGGCGCCAACGTCGAGATCGTCTTCCTGGGCGATGGCTTCGAGATCGACCGCTATCTCAAGACCAACTATGCCGCCAACACGGTTGACTTCGACGTGGCCTGGAACCACACCAGCTTCATGAGCCAGTTCACCAACTTCGTCGAAGACCTGAACCAGTACTTCACACCCGAAGAGCTGGCAGCCTTCAGCCCGGCCATCATGGAATCGGCCAATATCGACGGCGCCTTGCAGCTCATTCCCCGCCACGCCGACATCAGCGGTATGCACTACCGCACCGACCTATTCAGCGATCCCGACCTGCAGGCCAAGTTCGAAGCCGATTACGGCTACCCCCTGGCGCCACCCACCACCCTTGACGAGATGTACGACATGGCCGAGTTCTTCGTGGGCGAAGGGGTCATCCAGTACGGCACCGAGTTCGCCGGCAAGGAAGAGGCTCTGGCCGGCCGCTACTACGAAGTGTTGGTCGCCAATGGCGGCAACTACTTCGATGAGAACCTCCAGCCCATTTTCGACAGCGAAGCCGGCAAGATGTCGGCGCAATGGATGAAGGATCTGTACGATAACGGCCTCATCCCTGCTGATACCACAAATCTACTCTGGCCCGAAGTGGCGCAGAACTTCTGCGACAGCAACGTCGCCTTCTATCTGGAATGGTACGGCTGGTACAGCTACTTCCAGGATCCCGATAGCTGCTCCGTGGCTGGCAAATTCGACATCGCTCGAGGCCCGGTAGGCGCTGGCGATATCCATACAGGCTGGGCCGGCGCCCATGCCTTCTCCATCCCCAAGTCTGCTGAAAACAAGGAAGGGGCCGTTCAGCTGGTGAAATTCCTCTCCTCTGAAGCAGTCGCTTACGATGAGGCAAAACTCGGCTTGTTGCCCGTGCGCGACGACGTCTGGGTTCGGATCATCACCGATGCTGAAGTTTCTGACGTGCCCCTGGACAAGACCCGTCTCGAGGTTGCTCAGACTCAGATCGCCGAAGACTTTTTCACGCCGCCGCTCTTCGCCGACTGGATCTCCTTCACCAATCTCTGGTATCCGCAACTGCAAAGCATCATCCTCGGTGATGTTTCGGTTGAGGATGGTTTGAACCAGGCTATCGAAGATACCCGCGAAATGCTGACGGACTTCGGCTACTACTAGATTCAGCGTAATTCGCTGGGAGCGCCCGCTTCGAAACGGGCGCTCCCTCTCCTGGAGTTTGTACATGGCTTCGACCCAGCCTGCTGAGAATTCTCAATCCACAGGCGCAGCCTCGAGCACGGCCACAACTGAATCGAGCAGCTTCAATCGCTTGCAAAACTGGTTTCCGATTCTGCTGATCGCACCCAGCCTGGTCATCATCGGCATGGTGATCCTCTATCCCATGGTTTATTCGCTGTACGTCAGTTTCACCCCCTTCCACCTGCTGCGCCCGGAACAGACCTTCGTCTTCAAAACCGAAACCATGTTTCGAAACTATGTGAAGCTGGCCGGGGATAGGGTTTTCTGGAAGTCGATGCTCAACACTATCATCTTCCTGACCGTGACCGTCAATTTGAGTTTCTTGATTTCGCTGGCCCTATCGCAACTTATGGCCCGAGTTACCCGTGGTCAGAGTATCATGCGCACACTCCTGATGATCCCGATGATGTTTGCGCCCGTATTGGTCGGCTTCCAGTTCGCCTGGTTCTTCAATGCCACGGTTGGCCTGGTGAACAACGCCTTGATGTCACTCGGCTTGATATCCACGCCCAAAGCATGGCTCGTCGATCGGCCCACCGGCATGATGGCAATTATGGTCGCTACCATCTGGATGAATGTTCCCATGATGACCATCATTCTGCTGGCAGGAACCCTTTCGTTGCCACGCGATGTGTATGAGGCTGCGCAAGTGGATGGCGCGTCTGCCTGGCAGAAGTTCCAGCATATCACTTTCCCCCTGCTCAGGCCTTTCACCCTCATTGCCCTGACCGTGCTCTCGCTGGATGTAGCCCGCGCTTATGATGTCGTTCGCATCATGACAGGCGGTGGCCCCGCACATCGCACTGAGATGATCTGGACAAATGCGGGGCGTCTGGCGATCCGTAATTCGCAGTTCGGCCTTGCCAGCGCCATGTCGATGGTCGGCGTCGTGCTGGGCGTGTTTTTTACCCTCTATCTATTTAAACAGCTTATCAAATCTCGGGTGGTGTACTAATGGCAGCGATCAGATTCAACCGGCGGAAGTGGACATCCAGATTTTTTAACATCTTTGCCATTGTCGTGCTAATGATGTTCGCTCTGCCGGCAATATGGATTGTATTTACAGCATTCAGACCTGGCAACGAAGTCAACGTTACGCCGCCCATCTGGATTCCCAAGCGACTGACTCTGGACGCTTTCGCTTCGCTTTTCGGATTCAACCCCGATATTGCTGCCGGCGTCCCGGTTTTTTCCTACATGCGTAATTCCATCATTGTTGCCGTAATTGCGACGGTGGTTTCCGTTTCATTGGGCACCATGGCAGGCTACGCGTTTTCACGATTCAGGTTCAAGGGGCACACCCTTGTCTTCCTGTTGATCATGCTGTCCCGCGCCGTGCCTGGCGTGGCTTTGGGCCTGCCTCTGTTTCTGCTCATGCGCAATTACGGCCTGATCGACACCGTGCATGGCTTGGCGCTGGTCTATGTCGCCATCAACATCCCCTTCACCGCCTGGTTGATGGACGGCTTTTTCAGACAGATACCGAAGGAGCTCGATGAAGCCGCCTATATCGACGGCTGCAATCATTGGTCGGCGTTCTGGCGTATCGATTTACCATTGGCGCTGCCTGGCATGGCTGCCGCTGCCATCTTCGCCTTCCTGGCCGCCTGGAACGAGTATCAAATCGCCAGCCTGGTCACCAAGACCCCGGCCTCCAAAACTTTCCCCGTCGGCCTGTTCGATTTCACCAGCCAGTTCACGGTGGACTGGCGCGGTATGACGGCCATGTCCGTGCTTATGATTATTCCCGCTATTGTCTTCGTCATCCTCACCCAGCGCCACCTTACCGAGGGCCTTACCTTCGGGGCGCTGAAGGGATAAAGCTCGAATAAACAAACTCACCTGTAAATTAACCCAATCCATAAGGAGCAACTCATAAGTGACATTCAGACCATCTACACCGCCGTTCTCAACGGCGACGTCCGCACCACAGCCACCGCCGCTGCAGGGCAAGTTGACCCGCGCAGCAGCGGAAACGATTTTCGAACAGCGATAACATTCGCAAAGGAGAAATGATCAATGAGTCTCGACACAATCTATGATGCTGTACTTGACGGAGATGCCAACGCCACGGCTGTGGAGGTCCAGGCTGGCCTGGACGCAGGTTTAAGTGCTGAGGATATCCTCAACGAGGCTTGCATACCAGCCATGACCGAGGTGGGCCGGCTTTTCGAAATCGGTGAAAAGTTCGTGCCTGAGATGCTGATCTCGGCCCGAGCCATGACCGCAGCCACCACTATCCTCAAACCTCTTCTGGCCGAAGAGGGCGTGGAGACGATCGGCACCGTCATCATCGGCACCGTTCTGGGCGACCTGCACGACATCGGCAAGAACCTGGTCAGCATGATGCTGGAAGGCGCCGGATTCGAGGTTATCGACCTGGGTACGGACGTTTCGCCTGCCAAGTTCGTGGCCGCTGTCCAGGAGTATAATCCTGATATTATGGGAATGTCGGCCTTACTCACCACCACGACCAAGTCTATTCCAGCCACGATCGCTGCTCTGGAAGAAGCTGGCATACGCGGCGACGTCAAGGTAATGGTCGGCGGCGCACCGGTGACTCAGGATTTCGCAGACAGAGTGGGCGCCGACGGCTTCGCCCCGGATGCCGGCAGCGCAGCCCGGGCAGCCGCGGCTTTGCTCTGAACAGCCGGCACCCGTTTGCCGAAGATATCAACAGAGTCGCTTTGCGCGACCCTGACAATGCTGTGTAAATGGGCATGGTGCCCCGGACTCTTTCCCCGGCATCATGCCCGCTTGTACGATTCAGGAAAGTCCTCTTATGAACAATTCCAACATTCACAAATCCGACGTCAATCGCCTTCTCAAAGCCTTTCGCCATCAGGAAGCCGACCGCATTCCTCACCTTGAATTTTGGGTGACCAGCAAAACGGTCTACGAGTATGTGCTCGATCGACCGCTGGACTACGAGATCGTCGATGCGGCCCTGGGTGGCCAATCGATCACGCCAGAGGACCACGTTGAATTCGCCCAAAGGTTGGGCATGGACGCGGTGGTATGCAATTTCAACTGGCGGCCCAACAACATCTTCGAGTTGGCCTCCGACGGCACCGAACACTACGTCGATGGGTCCATCAAGACGGAGGCTGACCTGGCCAACCTGGAACCACCCGCCTCTATAGACATCCAGCTTGCCTATCTCGAGCGTTATCTGAAGGCGGCCCAGGGCAGTGGCGTGGGTGTTTTCCCCAATTTCACCTCCTTTTTCGACAGCACTATGCTGGCTGTCGGTGTGGGCGATTCGTTCCTCTTGTTCTACGACAACAGACCCTTTCTGGAACACTTAATGGACATCCTGCTCGACCACCAGGAAAAAGTCGTGCGGACGGTCTGTGACGAATTCAGTGACGAGCTGGCCTTCGTGCTCGTTAACGACGATATTGGACACAACCAGGGGTTGATGATCAATCCGACCATGTTCCAGGAGATATTTCCCCAGCGCATGAAGCGTTTGATCGCACCGGCCAAGGATGCCGGCAATTTGGTAGCCTTCCACACCGACGGCAAGATGGACCTGATCTTCCCCATCCTGGACGACGTCGGCTTTGATATCTGCCACCCCATCGAGCCAGAGTCCAATGATCTCTTTGAAGTCAAGAAAAAGTGGGGCCATCGTTTTGCTTTTGTGGGCAACATCCCCACCGTTCACCTGGCCTATGATTCCAAGGCAGAGATCGAGGCGACGGTGCGGGAATACTGTGAAAAACTGGGGCCAGGTGGCGGTTATGTCCTTGGTTCCTCCACGAGCATCATGGAGGGCCTGCCGCCGGAGAACTTTGTGGCCATGACCCAGGCCGTACACAAGTACGGGAACTACGGGTCATTAGGACGAGCAGAATAGGTTAACGGAAGGGAAAACGAAATGACCGAACTACAACTGATTCCCCCCCGAAACAGGCTGGTAGGCAACATGCCAAAGATCGGCATCAGGCCAACCGTCGACGGCCGGCTTGGGGGTGTACGGGAGTCGCTGGAAGAGCAGACTATGAACATGGCCCGTTCGGTTGCCGCCCTGCTGGAGGAAAACCTGCGCCACGCCAGTGGAATGCCAGTCGAGTGTGTGCTCGCCGACGGCACCATTGGTCGGGTGGCGGAGTCGGCAGCCTGCGCAGAAAAATTCCGCGAGCAAGGAGTGGGCCTGACAATAACGGTCACTCCCGGCTGGTGCTACGGCGCCGAGACCATGGATATGGATCCCACCATGCCCAAGGCGGTCTGGGGCTTCAACGGCACCGAACGACCCGGCGCAGTCTATCTGGCTGCCGTGTTAGCCGGACATAGCCAGAAGGGCCTGCCTGCCTTCAGTATCTATGGCCGGGATGTGCAGGACTCAGACGACGCTTCGATCCCTGACGACGTGGCCGGGAAGCTTTTGCAGTTCGCCCGCGCTGGCCTGGCTGTGGCTCGCATGAGGGGCAAGTCCTACCTGTCCATCGGCGGCACCTCCATGGGCATCGCCGGTTCCATCGTCGATCAGCCCCTTTTTGAGAACTACCTGGGAATGCGGGTGGAAGCCATCGACATGACAGAGGTCGCCCGCCGCGTCGATCGTTCCATCTATGACCCGGAGGAGTTCCAGACCGCCCTGGCCTGGTCAAATGCCAATCTGACCAGGGGAGAGGACTACAACCCGAGCAAAGACCAGCACAGCCAGGAAGAGAAAGAGGCCGCCTGGCAGTACTCGATCAAGATGGCTATGATCGTGCGCGACCTGATGGTGGGCAATCCCCGGCTGGCCGAACTGGGATTCGGGGAAGAGGCCCTGGGCCACAATGCAAGCGCTGCAGGCTTCCAGGGCCAGCGCCAGTGGACCGACCACCTGCCCAACGGCGACTTTATGGAAGCTATTCTCAACTCATCCTGGGATTGGAATGGTATTCGCCAGCCCTACATGGTGGCCACCGAAAACGACGCCCTCAACGGCATCTGCATGCTCTTTGGCCACCTGTTGACCGGCACCGCACAGGTATTCGCCGATGTGCGCACCTTCTGGAGCCCCTCAGCTGTGAAGCGGGTAACCGGCTATGACCTGGAAGGCGCGGCTGCCGGCGGCATCCTGCACCTGATCAATTCTGGCCCCGCTGCCCTGGATGGCACTGGCCGGCAAGAAATCAATGGTCAGCCAGCCATGAAACCGTTTTGGGAGATCACTGCCGGGGAAGCCCAGGGCTGTATGGATGCCACCACCTGGCACACGTCGATGATCGAGTACTTCCGGGGGGGCGGCTGGTCGACTCGCTTCCGCACCCGCGGCGGCATGCCGGTCACCATGTGCAGGCTGAACCTGATCAAAGGACTTGGGCCCGCCCTACAGATCGCGGAGGGCTCGACGGTGGATCTTCCCGACGATGTCCATGATGTGCTGGACCGGCGCACCAATCCCACCTGGCCGACCACCTGGTTTGTGCCGAACCTGACGGGCGAAGGCGCTTTCAGCGACGTTTACAACGTTATGCACAACTGGGGCGCCAACCATGGCGCGTTCGGCTACGGCCACTACGGCGCCGACCTGATCACACTGGCATCGATGCTGCGCATCCCGGTGTATATGCACAACATTTCGGAAGAAAACCTTTTCCGGCCCAGTGCCTGGAACGCCTTCGGCACGGCAGATCGGGAAAGCGCCGACTTCCGGGCCTGCATCAACTTCGGACCGCTGTACGGATAAGTAATAGGCTGGGAGAATGGGGGGAGACACGGGGACGCCGCCAGCAGGCGTACCGTGAGGTAGGGACATGGGGACGCGGGGACGCGGGGCGAAACCGATGACCTGTCACATGACCAATGGCACTTATCGATATGACTATGGCTGTCGTATGATGACGTTGTAATCGAAACCAGCACAGGCCTCCGTACCCGAGGCAAAGGAGACAGCCATGACCCATCAAATCGAAGAACCCAACGCTTCCATGGAGAGTAAGGACGACAATCGCAACCGGTTTGCTGCCGGGGTGGCCCTGATTCTGATCGGGCTGCTGATCTTCCTGGCGCAGCTGCTTCAGCTGGACAACCTGCAGTGGCTGATATTGCCGGGACTTGCCGTGATCTTCCTGGTTTGGGGTTTGGCCACCCGGACATTTGGTCTGATCATCCCCGGAGGTATCCTGGCAGGCATCGGCCTGGGGGTCTACCTGATGAGCCAACCCAGCCTTGAATTGGCTGGCGAGGGTACAGCTGGCATCTTTATGGTCGCCTTCTCCGCCGGTTGGGCCCTGATCACACTGCTCTCCCCGTTGACCGACGAAGGCTTTCAGTGGTGGCCTCTTATCCCCGGCGGCATCATCGGCCTTGTCGGACTCGCGCTGATCTCCGGCGAAACAGGCCTACAGTTCCTCAAGCTAATCGGTTACGCCTGGCCCCTGGCCCTGGTCGCCGTCGGCGCCT
The DNA here is from genome assembly GCA_034717495.1 of Chloroflexota bacterium. Classification (NCBI taxonomy): domain Bacteria; kingdom Bacillati; phylum Chloroflexota; species Chloroflexota bacterium. Next base: position 11,168 of record JAYELL010000024.1, read on the forward strand.
ACCTGCTGCTCAGGCGACGGTAGTGCGATCGAAAGTAACGAAGTCGGAGTAGGTTTTCGTTAATGAGTAGGGTATCCCGGAAATCCTCCTTGCTCACCCATGACTGTTGGAGTATCATGTGACGATGCTGAAGACGCTTCGTAACAGCTTGCCAACCAGTGCTGCCAGCCTGGCCGGAATGATCACCGTTCTGGCTGTTAGCATGCCCCTGCTGTGGTACTATTTCTCAGAGGGCCACCCAGATCGCTGGTATGTGGCGGGATTACTGTTGACATTCATCGTGCTTTCACAGGTGGTTGAACACGGTTATCTTCCCCAAACCCGTTGGGCAGCTTATCTCTACCTGGCAGTGCAGACAGTTATCGTCACTGCCCTCGTCTTGATCGAACCCTACCAATTTCTTTCAGTCATTCTATTCTTTGTTTTGAGCGCCGAGGCACCCACATTGCTGCCCGGCAGGCAGTGGTGGGTATGGATCGCCATTTTTGGCCTCGCGACGACCTGGACCCTGTTTGGCCGTGGCGACACCTCCAACCTGATCGTCCTCCCGGTTTACTTCGCTGCTTTTATCTTTTTTGCGGCCTTCTCCCAGCAGACCATGGAGGCCCAGGAGGCCCGCGAGGAGAGCCAACGTCTGCTGGACGAACTCCAGGTGGCTCACCGGCAATTGCAGTCCTTGGCCGCTCAAGCCGAGGAGCTTGCGGTATCAGAAGAACGAAACCGCCTGGCCAGGGAGATGCATGATACCCTGGGCCACCGGCTGACGGTGGCAGCCGTCCAGTTGCAGGCTGTTGAACGTCTTATTCCGACCGACGCTGATCGATCGGTGAAGATGACAGGAACGGTGAGGGAACAGATCCGCCAGGCATTGACCGAACTTCGCCGCACCGTCGCCACCCTGCGGGCGCCCCTGGAAACGGACCTGGCGCTGCTGCCGGCATTGCGCAGATTGGCTGAGGAGTTCGACAACGCTTCCAATACCACCGTCCACCTGATGCTTCCGAACGAGTTGCCCGACCTGCCTCCGGCTCACCGCCTGGCGCTCTATCGCGCCGCCCAGGAAGGGCTGACCAATGTGCAAAAACACGCGGATGCCAGGGATGTCTGGCTGCAGTTGGACCAGCGCGATAGCACGCTCACACTGACCGTTCGCGACAACGGGGTGGGGCTCATGGCCAACAATGAAAAATACCCGGCATTTGGCCTGCGAGGCTTGCAGGAGAGGGCAGCCCTTGTCGGCGGAGACCTTGACATTGAGGCACAAGCAAGTGGCGGCACACTGCTTCAGCTCTCCGTGCTGGTCCAGGAGAACCCAAATGACTGAGACAGTCCGCATACTGCTGGTTGATGACCAGCGACTCATGCGAGACGGGCTTCGCACCCTTTTCGAATTGGAAGCGCGTATGGATGTGGTCGGCGAGGCCCAAAACGGTCAGCAGGCACTCGATATCTACAATGAACTCCAGCCAGACCTGGTCCTCATGGATGTACGCATGCCGGTCATGGACGGCGTAGAAGCAACCCGGACACTCTTGAAAATCGATCCCCAGGCACGGGTGATCATCCTGACCACCTTTGATGACGACGAATACGTTTTGGAAGGGCTGCGGGCCGGTGCTTTGGGTTACCTGCTCAAAGACGTATCCATCCAGGAATTGACCGATGCTATCCATACCGTGATGTCTGGAGGCATCTTGATCGAACCGTCGGTCGCCCGCAAGGTGGTTGCAGAGCTTTCCCGACTCGGTACAACCTCCCCCCGCTCCTCCTCACCCATGGTGGAGCCCCTGTCCGATCGCGAGCAGGAGATACTGGAGTTCCTTGCCCGGGGGTTCACCAATCGGGAGATCGCCCAAAAGGTTCACCTGGCCGAGGGCACGGTCAAAAACTACGTCACCAACATCCTGGGCAAAATCGGTGCCCGCGATCGCACCCATGCTGCCATTCGTGCCCGGGACCTGGGACTGTTGTGATGCTATTCGAAGCGTATTGCGCCCACGATAGTCGTCAAGCGTCAAATCATCGTAGTCGAGGGTATCGATCACACCTGTGAGAACACGCGACTCTATTATCGACCTAAATTCTGGTGTCCGCCCCCAATTGTAAGCTATCAGAGTCAACCGCTGTTGATCTTCAGGTTGCAGTGTCAGTGGGTGATACCGTATCCCCTGATGAGATCCGCCTAAATCAAAACCCACTCCGGGCGCCCAACCCAACGTCCGTCCATGAGGCCCGTTTGGTTCCTCACTGCTGAAAGATCCGGATGATACTCCCAGTAGTCCACCGCGAATACTGCCTTCATCAAGAAGCGAAATGCCCGCTGCATCAGCATTTCTTGGCATGTTGTGTATCTCTGAGAGATAGAATGTAGCACCCGCATCAGCGAACTCAAAATCCTTGAGATTGAATGGAAACTCTGGCTTGACAAATTTTGATAAATTCCGGTCAAACGTAGCTCCTGAGAAAAACTTCTTCAATCCATCCAGCGAAGCTGATGTGTTTCTAGTGGTAGTCAAAAACAGATCGACTTCACCAGATTCATGATTAAAAATTACTTCAACCCCCGCACCTACCGAGAATACCACGATATCCAGAGGTATAGATGCCCCAACTTTGCCAGACACCCCAAAGCCATGCGCACTGGGAGGAATGAGTTCCTCCGGGTGGTTCTTCACGTAGGTCAACAGATTGTATAGCTGGTCACTGTTGTAGTAAATCAACTCCTCATACGGAATCGGGACGTTTTCCTGCGAAGCAATATCTTGCGCGAGATACCAACAGCCGATGTCGTCATCATCTGGTGTTTCCGAACAATTTCCTGAGGGGTCACGAAATTTGACAGGATTGTTGAGCACATAGCTATACCGGTTAAGACTCTGTGGGTTGCTCGGATCCGGAACGATGCTATCGGGGCTGATGAAGCGGCCCAAAGCCGGACTATACCACCTCACCCCGAATTGATACAAGCCGATATCGTTGTTCAACCGCTCGCCCGTGAATAGTCGATCAGTGGTCGCAGTTGCAGGATCCCCCACGGACTGCCCGCCGAAGGGCAGATAGCGCAGCTGCTCGCCCTGAATGCCTGTGTTCAATACCCGGCTAGTCGAGTTGAGATGATCGGTGCGAATGGTGAAACGTCCGTTGCGGTTCGGATCAGGATCGCCGGTGCGGTTCAGGGCCACCCGCTGGCCATCCACCAGGAAATAGCGGGTGATGATGCCCGCGCCAGGCTGCACCTCGTAGTAGTGACCCACATAGTAAGTCACTGTGCCATCGGCAACCGTTTCCTTGACCAGCGCGCCATCCGCATCGTAGCTGAAACTGGATGTTCCTTCGCTCGGCATGTAGACGCTGGCCAGCCTGTTGTCCGCCGTCCAGGTGTAGGTGGCGATCGTGCTGCCACCCCCGCTTGGCTGTTGCGTCACCATGTTGCCGTTCTGGTCATACTCATACACATGGGTGCCGTCCGACTGCACGGCATGGGGCTGTGCTGTCCCATGGGGGAAGTAGGCCAGCGTGGTGCCCGTCTTGTTTGTCATGTTGCCCGTGTCGTCGTAGCCGTAGACCATGTCATAGAATGCATCGCCACACAGCCCCGATCCGCCAGCGATGTCCTCATATCTGGCACCGCACACGCTACGCCAGCAGGCGTGCCGGGAGGCTGCAAGCGTACCGCGACGCTAGCAAGCGGTCCGTGAGGTAGGTACCGGCCAAGATCGTCGTAGGCGAAATGTCGATCAAGATAGGTAGCTCCATTGACCATCTCAATTACTCAGTCTGCTCACCGAACGCGCAGTCGAGAGCGTGCAGCGAAAGCAACACCAGATCGATGCGGTCCCCGCCGCACTGATCCAGCGAGTCTGCGATCAACGAAAGCAGTTCCCCTTGCGTCTCATCAACTTCACTCGCTGCGACGGTCCTCAACAATTCCTGCAGATCCTGCGTGCCTTGCTCACTTCGACCGGCAGCAAAATGGTCAGAACATCGTTCAATGATCGGCTCAACGGCAAAGAAGCCTGCCCTGCGTGCTGGCTTGCGAAGTGCCAGCAAGGCCTGAGCCGCAGCCGTGTCAAAGTTATCATACAGGGAACGCCAGTGTTGCAGGTAGTACTTCTCATCCCCCACCATGCGGGCAATCGCCAGTCCCAGTTCACCGCGCCCGGTTCTGGTCCTGGCCCCACATAACAGCTGGAAAATATCTGGGATTGCCTCTCTGGCCCGCAATTTTCCCAACGCCGACGCATAAGCCACCTGAAGCTCCGAACTGGATTGGGCGCGCAGTTTCTCGATCAGGTCCGGGATGCTGCCACTATCGCCGAGTTGGGCCAGGGCCCGGGCGCTCTCTGTAGCCACCAGATCATAGCGTGAATACAACGAACGGCGCAGCGCCGGAATGGCGTCCGGATCCCCGAGACGCCCCAGTGCCCGGGCGGTTGTCATGCCCAGTTCATCCTGAGGCCCTTCCAGGATCTCGACCAGCGCCTCTCGCAGTTCCGGAGTTCCTGGCATCCGCCCAATCGAATGTACCGCCTCGTAGCGCACGCTGTAGCTGGGATCGGTCAGTGCATCGATCAATTCGTCGCTGGTCAACAGGTTGCCGGTATCACCCATTCTCTCGGCAGTCAGAACCCGGGTCATTTCATCGCCCGACTGGTTGTATTGGATCAGCAACCGCATGGCCCGCACAGGATTGCCCCGCAGGAACATGCCAGCGAAACGCCGGAAAGAGAGATTACTCTCCGCCTTGAGCCTGGGAACGAAAATCAGCGCCAGAGCCAGCAACACGATGCTGATGAGAAAGAGGGGTGTGTAGGGATCAATATAGATCAGGCCAATCTGGCGCTGTGGAATCTGGGCAGAGAAACTGAGAAGCTGGCCCGCCAGAAGAGGGCCTGCACCCACTACCAGACTGAGCCAGGCGAAATAGACGGCCAGATAGGCGGAGCGGTTTTCGCTGGGTATGGCATTTACGAAGAGATAGCGGGTCCAGCTGATTTGCCAGGCCAGAGTTGCTATGCCTGCCAGAAAAGCGATAGCCATGGCGAGCGCCACACTGGCCGGATCGAATCGAGGCAGCATCAGCCAGAAAACTGGCAGCAGGATCAGCAGAATCAGACTCGCCTGCATCACCGGACGACTGCTATACCGGTCGGCAGCCCATCCCCAGAAATAGGAGGTCACCAGGGCACCCATGAAGGTACCGATGCTGAGCAAGACGACAATGCCCTGGGAAAGACCCACTTCATCCTTCATGAATAGGGGGATGAAGGATCTTACTGCCTGCCCACCAATTGTCGCCAGAGCAAGCACCAAGAGAAACATCAAGAATGCACGGTTTCTGATAGCATCTCGCACGCCCGCCAGGTGACTGGTGTCCTTTGCCTGGCTCCTGTCGTCGCCGGGTGACCGGGCGAAGAAAAAAACGGAGATCAGGCCAAGAACCAGCCCGATGGCGATTAACACCATGAAGCGCCCAAGACCAACGCTGGAATCTATGACATAGCCAGCCAACAGCACAATGATGATACTGGCGACGGTTGTCACCATGCTGGTGATAGCACTGAACTTACCCCGGATGGAGTCAGGCACGATCTCCTTGCGCCACGGGAAGCCACCTGTTTCGCCGATGGCCCGGAGAATAGCGAAGGCGAGGATGATTCCAGCCACCCAGCGAAAGGCCATCTCATCCCCATAATCCCGCAGGACGATGGGCGTGAAAAGCAGCAATGCTATCGGAAAGATGCGAAAAAAGCGCATCGAAAGGAAGATGCGTTTATAGCCAACCCTGGTGGTGATTGGAGCGACCAGCGGAGCAATGATGCCGCAGAAAGGCACCAGCGCCAGCAGGATGCCGATCTGGCTGCTATTCAATCCGAGCTCGTCGAGAAACAGAACAAAAACCGATCCGGAAAAGGTCAACAGCACAAACATGATGTTGAATGCATCGCCGCCAACCAGCCAGGGCAATCGTCTGATCTTTTCCGCTTCAGTTATCTGGGTACCCATGATATCCGGACCTCCTTCGACTTTCCCGCCCGCGTCGGCAGCAGCAGGCAGGCAGGAACAATATGCATGGTAAGCCAATGCGCCGCTGGTGTCAACTTCACAAAATTGGCTCCCAATGTGTCCCTTTGACGGCTGCGCAAATGCAATTCTCACACAAATGGTGTATAATTCTAAAGGTGATCGGGCGAGAGCTAATCTACCAGTTACGGATGACCTGAAGCGGTAATCGGTAATCGGTATTCGGTAATCCGATGGGATTCGACCCGGTTCTGGATCGGGTTACCGATTACCAGTTACGGGTTAGCAGGTTCGGTGGACGGTAAGCGGTAATCGGTATTCGGTATTCGGTAATCGGATGGGATTCGACACGGTTCTGGATCGGGTTACCGATTACCGGTTACGGGTTACCAGGTTCGGTGGACGGTAAGCGG
>JAYELL010000025.1 GCA_034717495.1 Chloroflexota bacterium
CCGTGTCCCCCCGCCCTCAACTACTACTTTCGGGTAAGGGTATTTTGGGGCCGTTCCGCGGTCAAACCGGCCGATTCCGGGGTATTTCGGCCATTAGCCACCAACAATACCCCGAACGGGCTATTGAAATCGAGCCAATGTTGTGTTAATGTTGATACCAGAATGAGGAATAAGACCTCGTTTCTTCACCGTCGTATCGAATCTCGGCCCGGTGCACTTGCTATCGACGGAGCACCGGCTAAGAGGTTATTACGTCCAACAGCTTACAAAAGGAGAGTTTAGAGCATGAAGAAACTCCGCATTATCAGCCTTTTTGGGTTAGTCGCTTTGCTCCTGATGGCAGCCTTGCCAGTATATGCCGATCCAATTCCCGGGGAAGGCAATACCGACGTGGTTGTCGCCAACACCAATCAAAACGCTGGTGCACCAGCCGCCAATGTGGTAGCCCGTTACTACAACAACAGTGGTACCCTTGAAACTGAGCGCCCCAGAAACGTCAACCCGCGGGGGTCCTACGCCTTTTTGGCCGGCGACGCCAACCTGGGTGATGGCTGGAACGGCGCCATGATCATCCAGAGCGATAACGAGCTGGCAGCCACTGCCGAGATCACATGGTCCAATGGTGGTTCCGCGGACGGCACCACGGCAGGTGCTTACCTGGGCTACGATGAGGGTGCCACGGAAATGTACCTGCCCTTCGTCGTGCGGGCCTCGTTCCAGTTCACCCGCATCTCCGTGCAGAACACAGAGAACTCCAGCACCAGCTACAATGTGAAGTATATCAACCGCGATGGCAACGTCGACTTCACGATCAGCGATACGCTACAGGCACGGGGCTCCACCACCTATGACGTTCACATGCCAGGTGGTAAGGTACCCGATCTATCAACGACGGGCTATTGGGCGAGCAATGGTTTCTGGGGCGGTGCCATCAAGATCACCACCACAGGCGGTAAAAAGATCGCCGCGGTTGCCACCAACCACTGGAATCACTGGGGCCTGGCCTACAATGGTGCCAGCAGCGGCAGCGTCAAAAACTACATCCCCTCCAGCGAGCGCCGTTATGATGCGGTCCAGGGCTGGCGTGGCTTCTCGGTTGCCATCGTCCAGTGCGCCGAGTCCAGCAGCAGCTGTGATGTCAAGCTGGACTATGTCAATTCGCAGACTCAAAATGTCGATCTGACAGTGAGCAAGACGATCAATGCCGGTGCCGCTCTGGGCTCCAACACCAAAGGAGGGGGAGATTTTGACCCCAACCTGTATGCGACCCATCTTGGCGACACCTGGGCCGGTTCGGTGATCGTCAGCACCACCAACAACAAGAAGGTTTCGGTTATCAGCTACAGCATCCGACCTGGCACGTTGATTGCGGGAGCAACCTCCGCGGCCAACGCGGGTGACGCCGGTGCCGAGACATTCCTGCCTGCTGTCTACCAGAAGAACACTGACGGCGTCTCCTGCCCGGATGACCCGAACAACGACTGGCAGCAGTTTTCGCTGATCCGCATCCAGAACCCGACCAACACCAACGCCACCGATGTGGACATCTCCTACTTCAATCGCAACGGCACGTTGGCGTTGCAGGAGTTGAACAACACGATCAACGCCGAGAAGTCCTACAACCGCAATACCCGCAACCATTGTGCCCAAATCGACCTGGGCGGCACATGGGAGGGCAGCGTTTACATCAGCAGCAATGTGGACCTGGTAGCCGTGTCCGAAACCCTGTGGGGTGGCACCAAGATGAATTCCTACAACGGTTTCAGCAAGTAGGGATCATCGCCAGGCCAACCACTGGCTAAAGACGATCTAAAAGGAGCTTCCGGCCGGAAGCTCCTTTTTCGTTGGGCGGGGCTTGCCCATGCACATCCGTAATCTATCTCTCTTGATTGCCATCCCCGAATACGGTATAATCATGTCAGGATGGTATCGCTAGAGAGAGGCCCCACTTTACCGAGATTGGCTCGTTGGTTTTTCCTGTTGAGCCTGGTTCTGCTTGTTCTGGCTTCGCCGGCCCAGGCGCAGAGTGACGAGGCCATCTTCGTCATGACCTTCGATGGACCAGTGAACCCTATCCTGGTCTCCTATATCGAACGGGGAATCGAACAGGCTGAGAAGCACGGAGCGACGGCCCTCATCTTGCGGTTGGACACTCCCGGTGGGCAGGTCGATCTCACCCAGGACATCGTCAAGACGATGCGAGCCGCCAATGTACCGATCATCGTGTACGTCTGGCCTACCGGCGCCCATGCGGGGTCCGCCGGCACTTTCATTACCCTGGCTGGTCACGCTGCTGCCATGACGCCCGGAAGCAGCATCGGGGCAGCCAGTCCCATCGACGGCAGTGGGCAAGATCTGGGCGAGACGATCCAGAAGAAGCTGACCAACATTCTGAGCGCCGATGTCGAAAACCTCGCAAAACGAAGGGGAGAGGATGCCGTCACCTGGGCTCGAAGTGCCGTTGAACAAGCTGCTGCCGCTACCGCTGAGGAAGCCCTGGCACTCAATGTGATCGATGCTATCGCGGCTGATGTAGATGAACTGATCGAAAAGCTTGATGGCTTCGAAGTTGAGGTCAACGGAGAGCCACAAACCCTCCATCTGGTGGGTACTCCGGTCGTGGACCTGCCAACCACCAACCTGGAGAACATACTCAACACCCTGCTCAACGCCATCATCGTGCCAGGTATCGCCATCATGCTCATCGTCTTGGGCGTTCAGGGAATTATCAGCGAGTTCTCTCAGCCGGGAGGTTATTTCGCCGGCATCGTGGGGGCTATCGCCCTGATGTTGGGGCTCTACGCGCTGGGCGTTCTGAACGCCAACTGGGTGGGACTTGGTTTCATCTTTTTGAGCTTTCTGCTCTTTTTCCTGGACGTTAAGGCACCCTCTCACGGCGCGCTGACCGTGGCGGGCGTAATAACCTTTGTCTTCGGCGCAGCTTTACTCTTCAGAGGAACAAACGTGGAAATACCCTGGCCAACTATCATCGGTCTCGCTGCCCTGACCCTCTTCTTTTTTAGTTTTCTCGTCGCCAAAGCATTCGGTGCTCAGCGCAAGACGCCTTCCTGGGGCATGGAAAGTCTTGTGGGGCAACAAGGCACCACACGGACAGACCTGGACCCGAAAGGAAAAGTTTTCCTGCAGGGCGAGTACTGGGACGCTGAACTGGAAGTGAAGTCGAAAATGGTACCTGCCGGTAACCCGGTCACTGTGGTAGACCGCAAGGGCTTTGTGTTGATAGTTCGTAGCTGAAAAATCCTCAGCCCAGGCACAGTTCACCAATCCCGTGGGCCAGGCTGGTCCCTTGATCACTGTTAAGTCCGGAGGACTCAATCATGTCAACAGAACAGGATATCTCGATTCACCTGACACCCGAGGAACAGCGCGCAGTGGAAGCGCTTCAGAAAGAGATGGGCCTGGACCATCCCGATGAGGTTATGCATGTACTGCTTCGGCAAGCCCAGCAACGCATCGCGGTCGTCTGCCCAAACTGTGGACATTCCGCTCAGAAAACCGCTGAGGACGAAGCAAAATGCGTCGATTGTCTCTCCGTCATGCACCTGAGCGAGGGTATCTGGGAAATCATTTCGCTGAAATAACCCTTGACAATCGATCATTGATAATTGACTATTAAAATGCGTCACTTTCTGGTAGACACCGACACGGCATCGGACGACGCGGTTGCGCTGGTCATGGCCTTGCAGAACCCTGAGGTCCAGGTAGAGGGAGTTACCGTCGTGTCCGGCAACGTACCCCTGGAACAGGGCGTGCAAAACGCCCTCTACACCGTCGAACTATGCCAGAAACAGGTACCGGTCTATGCTGGTATGGCCCGACCCTTGCTCCGTCCCCTGGAAACCGCTCAGGCCGTTCACGGGCAGGACGGCATGGGTGACATCGGTTTGGCGCTGGGTGGCCGGCAACCCGCCGAAGGCCACGCCGTGCCCATCATCATCGAGACCATTCGCCGTTTCGCCGGCAAGATCACCCTGGTTACCCTGGGCCCGCTTACCAACCTGGCCCTGGCCCTGCTGGAGGACCCGGCAATTGCCAGCATGGTCGACCGCTGCGTCATCATGGGAGGCATTGGCCAGGGATACGGCAATGTGACCCCCGTAGCTGAGTACAATATCTGGGTCGACCCCGAGGCAGCCAGGATTGTCTTCGACTCGGGATTGCCCATCACCATGGTTGGTTGGGATATCTCACGTCTTTTCGCTACCTTCAACGAACAAGAAGCGGCCGAATTGCGCAACGTCGGTACACCATTGGCAAGATTCTGCGTTGCTATTCAAAAAAATGTCACACAGTTCGGACTGGAGGTCACCAAGATCGATGGTTTTGACCTTCCTGATCCCATTGCCATGGCGGTCGCCCTGGATCCCCGGGTTGCCACCCGGTCCCAACACCTGGCCGTTGCCGTTGAGACCCAAAGCGATCTCTGTCGCGGCCAGACAGTTGTCGATCATCTTTGGATATTGGGACAACCGGCCAATGCCCAGGTAGTGTTGGAGGCCAGCCGAGAGCGATTCCTACAGCTGTTGGTCGGCGCGGTCGGCGGGTAGGAGCTGAGAGGAACAAAGGGGCCACTTGGAGTTGCGCTTTCCTCAGCCAGGTCATCGCCAGATTGAGCATCTCTCCCCGAGGCTCCCCGGCACCGGAACTTGTCAAGAGAGACAGCCAGTGGTATTGTGAGCCTGCCGGATCGCCGATCTGGACCGTTTAGCCAGGAGAGATATCATGCTCAGCATCACCTGCACATTTTGTCGAGCGCCAATCAACCTCAACGATGGTGAGTTGGCCCTTATCATGCAGGAAGTCGAAGAGAAGAAACCCAAGTCCTACCTGATTACCTGCTGGACCTGCCGAAAAGGCAACAAGGTGCCCATGAAACGCATTGAACAGGCCTACGTTCTGGCGGGAAGCCCCCCCGTTCCGGAAACACCAGCGGAAGAATCAGAGAAAACGCCAGAGGAGACAAAAGAATAGCTGGCGGACGGCTTTCAGAAAACCGCGGACAACAGACGACAGACCGCAGGCGGCGGTCGCCTGGTTAGAGGATCTGTGATAAGAACAGTTTGGTCCTGTCCTCTTGCGGATTGTCGAAAATATCCTCGGGGGTCCCCTGCTCCACGATCATGCCCTCATCGAAGAATAACATGCGATCCGCAACCTCTCGGGCAAAGCCCATCTCATGAGAAACCACGATCATGGTCATGCCACTCAGCGCCAATTCCTTCATTACGTCCAACACCTCTTTGATCATCTCAGGATCAAGAGCACTGGTTGGCTCGTCAAATAGCATGATTTTCGGTTGCATCGCCAGGGCCCGGGCAATTGCTACCCGCTGCTGCTGGCCTCCGGAAAGCTGACCCGGATACTTCTCTGCCTGCTCTGGAATGCCCACTCGCTCCAACAGTTCGATGGCAACTTCCTCCGCCTTCTCCTTGGGCCATTTGCGCACCCAAATAGGCGCCAATGTGACGTTGTCGATAACCCTTAAATGAGGAAAAAGGTTGAACTGCTGAAAAACCATGCCCACTTCGCTGCGAATGGCCTCGATATTGCGAACATCGTTGGTTAACTCAATGCCATCAACAATGATGTCGCCTTTCTGGTGATCCTCCAGGCGATTGAGGGTGCGAATGAAGGTAGACTTGCCCGATCCCGAAGGACCGAACACCACGATCACCTCCTGGCGTTTGATGTTGGTAGAAATACCGCGCAGGACGTGAAAGTCGTCGAACCACTTGTGTACATCGCGGCAGATGATGATATCATCGGCAGTTTCGAGGTGTTTATCAAGCATAGTGCACTCTCTACATTTTGAAAATCAGCCGCCCTTTTTTCCACCGTCCCGGCAGATTGATCGATAGGTTCAGGGCCTAACGCTTGCCCAGACCGACAGCGACCTCCACCCGGCGGCTTGCGAACGACATGCTGTACGTAAAGACCCAAAAAACAGCCGCAATAAACAGGTAGACTTCCATGTCCAGCAGCAACCACTGGGGATTGCTGTTGAGAACGGCTTTACCCACCGCCAGCAACTCCAACAGGCCAACAATGATCGCCAGGGTCGTGTCCATGAACAATGCGATAAACTGGCCGACAATAGCGGGAATGACAACCCGCAGTGCTTGCGGAAGCACGATCAGCGACGTGGTCTGTATGCCGGTCAAGCCAACCGCTTTGGCCGCCTCATACTGTCCCGAGGGAATAGCCTGCAAGCCACCACGCACATTCTCTGCCATGTAAGCAGCGGAGAACAGAGTCATACCAATCATGGCGCGCAAGACCCGGTCGATTCGTAATCCTTCCGGAAGAAAAAGGGGTAGAATGATTGAGGCCATGAATAAAATGGTAACCAGCGGTACACCGCGGACAGCTTCGATGAAGAGCACGCAAAGCGCCTTGACCACGGGTAGCGAACTTTGCCTGCCCAGAGCCAGCCCAACACCTATGGGAAAAGAAGCCACAATGCCGACGGCGGCCAGAAGGAAGGTTAGCAGTAAACCACCCCATTGGCCCGTCTCCACGCGGGGCAGAACAGCCGCGTTACGAAATCCACCCAACAGGATGAGTGTCAGTACAAAAGATGCCCCGAACGCGATTGCAATCCACAGGGACTTGATCGGGAGTTTTAGCCCAATGACGAATCCGGCTGCAAGGACCAGCACGTTTCCCGCCAGGCGCAGCCGTGTATTCAGGGGCAAATACTCAAGGCTCATGGGGAACAGGGAGAGAATCAGGTAGGCAGCGCCCAGGCCCATGGCGAAAGTCAACACCGTGCCGCGCCACTTGCCGGCGCTGATGCCCATCAGGAGGGACACCATGTAAACGATGAGCCATACCCGCCATAACTCCTCCGAGGGAAAGGGACCCACGGCATAGAGCTTGAGGTTCTCAACAACCGGACTCCAGTCTGCCACCGTGATAGCCCACCTGAGCAACCCGCCCACAACCACAACGATGGCTACCAGGGAAATGACTGTAAGAATCGTATTGAACCAACCGCTGAACAGGTTTTTGCGTAGCCAGTAGATCGCGCCTGGCCCGGACGGTGGGCGTACGATTGTTTCGCTTGCACTTGTCATCGCTATCGCTCCACCAGCTGCACTCGCCGATTATAGATATTCATAATGAACGATGTGATCAAACTGAGCCCCAGGTAACAGGCCATGATCAAGAGGAAGACTGGGACCGCACGGCCAGCCTGATTAATGATAGTACGCCCGACAAAGAAGACATCTGCATAGCCGATCACGATTGCCAGACTGGAGTTTTTGGTCAGATTCAGGTACTGACTGATCAGCGGTGGAATGATCACCCGCATAGCCAGAGGCATAATAACCAGACGCAGCACCTGGCTTTGGCTCAATCCAAGGGATCTGGCTGCCTCCACCTGTCCCTTTTCGACAGCCAGGATTCCCGCTCGTATCACCTCGGCAATAAAGGCTCCGGTATAGATCACAAGGCCAACGAGCAGCGCGGCGAATTCAGGAGTGAGTCTGAGTCCTCCAGAGAAATTGAACTTACCGAGTTCCGGAACCGTACCTTGCAAGGGTGGAGACCCTACCAGGAACCAGCCCACCAGTGGGAAGACTACGAAAATCAGTGTTCCTATCACAAAGGGATAGGTGCTGCGACCTGTGCGGAGCTGATAGTGCAACAGTACGCGGTAAACGATGATGGACAGGATCACACCAGCCACAAAGATTAGTGCCCAGGTCACGAAACTTGCCGTCGGCTTTACCCAGGTCATGTACATCCCCCGCTGGCTCAGAAACAGCGGTCCAGGCAACCTGAGCGCATCCTGCACGGACGGAAACGCCTGAAAAACTGCGAAATACCAGATAAAGAGCTGGACCAACAAGGGAATATTGCGGATGGTATCGATGTAGACGGTGGCGATCTTGCTCACCAGCCAGTTTGAGGAAAGACGGCTAAGGGCGGCGATCAAACCGACGACAGTTGCCAGTACAATGCCAACCAGCGATACCTTGAGTGTGTTCAGAAAACCAACCCAAAGCGCGTATCCGAAACTCTTGGAGGGATCATAATCAATGACCGACTCGGACAGGGGAAATCCCGAGGCCTCGTCCATCCAACCAAAGCCCAGGTCCAATCCCCGTGCGTCGGCTGCGTCGATCACGTTACGAATGAAAAAGATAAGGAATCCGATGACTACTATTGCGGAGACGATTTGGGCAATCCACTGGAGAACCTCCACGTCTCGCCATAGAGGTACGCCCTTTCGCGTGAGAAATCGGGGAACAGATGAGGATGAGGTGGTCATAGTTCAAAGGGAGATCATCACAACCTGCCTGATGAGAACGGTTCCTGCACCATCAGACAGGTTGTGAAATGTGAGAATACAGAGACGAAATGTGCTAGACTGCGATATCGTTAGCGAAGCGGCGGCGCATAGATCAAGCCACCTTTGCTCCACAGTTCATTCTGGCCGCGTGGCAACGTGAAGGCAGCACCGTCCGGGCCCATATAGCGATCGTAGATCTCGCCATAGTTGCCCACGGCCTTGATCACGTTGACTGCAAAGTCAGTCGAAAGCCCCAGGTCCTCCTGGCCGAAGCTGCCTTCCACACCCAACATGCGCCGTACAGGGATATTTTCACTGTTCATCATCTCGTCAACATTCGCCGAGGTGACTCCCAGTTCCTCTGCGTTGATCAGCACCCACATCACTGACTTAACAATGTCGAACCACTGGCTATCACCGGTCGGTACGGCAGGAGTCAAGGGTTCCTTGGACATGGTGATGTCCATGATCATGTGATCATCAGGATTGGCGAAACCACTTCGCACGGCCGCCAACTGAGACTTGTCACTGGTTGCAGCGTCGCATCGGCCATCTTCGTAGGCACCATACACCGCTGAGGTATCCTCGAATGTCACTGCGGTGAATTCCAAACCTCGCTCTCGGAAGGCATCAGCCAGGTTTTTCTCCGTGGTAGTACCGGTAGTTACACAGACAGTTGCACCGTCCAAATCCTCTAACGTTGTTGCGCCGCTGTCACCACGCACCATCATGCCCTGTCCGTCATAGAACATGACCGTTGTGAAGTTACCCCACTGGGCATCTCGGGAGGAGGTCCACGTAACATTTCGGGACAGTAAATCGATCTCACCAGTCTGCAGAGCGGGCCCACGTTCGGCGGCAGTCAAGGGCACGATCTCCGCAGCGGTTGGATCGCCGAAGATAGCGGTAGCCACCGCCCGGCAGAGGTCGGTGTCAAAACCAATATTGTTGCCCTCGGAATCCAGGTAGCCAAAGCCAACCAGGTCAGTACGGCCACCACAGACCAACTTTCCGCGATCCTGGACGATATTCAACATCTTTTGAGCCACGGCTGCTGGCGGAGCTTCACCACCTTCCGCCGGCACTTCAACGATTCGAGTCACTTCGACCATGACTTCAACAACTTCCTGTTGAGCTGGGGCTGCGGCCGGTACTTGAGCACAGCTTGTGACCAACATGGCCAACACCATGAGCGCGGAAAGCGCAATCAGCATACGGCGTTTCATTTGCTACTCCTCCTGAATAGGGTACAGAATCAAAGAACAGCTTTCGACGTGGGAAACAAGATGGGGCTTTGTTGAATTACGGTGCCTCCTTTCAACCACCGACTGGCTTGCCAGGATGACAACCTGACAGTGTCCTGCCGTCAATTCCTGTTGGGCGGGAATGAAGGGCAACGGCAGTGGGGATGCGGGAACAGATCGACGTGGCACCATTGCCGGAACAATCGAACCTCTTCAAAGGATTAACGAAGGTTGTGCGCCATAGCGATGGAGACAAGCAGTACAGATTCGAGTGAGGCCCACCCGTCAGCTTGTCCTTACGTAAATTGAACACCGAAGTGCAGCATCGACGTCAACTTGCGTGGCTTGGAAGAGGTAACCAGGGGTCCGCGAAAAGTATGGAGACCCATCTGGGGAAAAATCCAAATTCACTACCAAAATATAGCACACAAATTCGCTCGCGTCAAACACTTCGCGCACAATTAACATAACAAAAAGAGTTAGATGCTTACACCGACCCCGAAATCGTAGACGAACTGTCCACCAAGCCAGCCCTCGACCATAACGAGTACCAATCCCATTTGATCGATCAACCCTGTCAGGATAACGGGAAACAGAAAACTCCATCCGACAAGCAGCACCCCCCACGTGAAGACTGCCAAATCCTGTCGGCGCCACAAAAGAAGGAAACCGAGCAGGGCGATGGTGCCGGTCGCGAAAAGGGAAATGTACCTTTTGAGTCAGATTCTTGCACACTGGGCAAGGAGATTATCAGCGAACCCAACAAGGATGTACCGCAGACCTGAAAAGAAAAAAACATAACCGCAGATAAACGCCGATGGACGCAGATCAATCCAAAAAAGATCAGCGATTATCTGCGCCGAAGGTCTGCGTAATCAGCGTTCCTCTGGCTTGTCCAGGTTAGGGAAATGCCCAAAACGCGGGTGCAGCGGCTACAAAGGAGGCATGGTACAAGTATAGCACAGGCAGAAACGGCCGGCAAAGCTCTTGAAAATGCTTGCGTCTCACAGTGCCGTATGCTAAAATCAAAGATGGCCTTTGAATGGCTGTAATCATCGGAGTACCCAGATGGCAAGATTTTCCGGTCAAGCTACAATTGAGATCCTGGCATTCAACGCCCCCACTGATGGCGCGATTGCCTGCCGCTTATTCACCACTGTACCCCCAAAGTGATTGAACTCGATCGACTCCTGGCGGCCACTGGCGGCCGGCTTCATGGCAAGGCCTTTTCGCAACGCTTTTCCTCTTTTTCGTACGACTCCCGCCTGCTGTCCAAACGAGGAAAAGATGTCGGCTCGGCAGTCGCGATTCCCCCCATGTTTGTGGCAATCAAGACTGAAAAGGGGGATGGGCACGACTACATCGCCGAGGCCGTTAGCGGGGGAGCCGGCGCTGTTCTCGTGCAGCACCCCGTCAACCTGGAAGAGGACAGGGTCACGTGTATCATCGTGCCCGACACAAGGGCAGCTCTGACAGCCTACGCCCGTCACGTATTGCAGCGTCCTGACCTGACAACGGTTGGCATCACCGGATCCACTGGAAAGACCACGACCAAAGAACTGATTGCTACGGTTTTGGCCCAGGGAGATCACCCGGTCTTCCGCAACCGGGGAAGTATCAACGGGCGCTACGGCTTGTCCATCGCCGCTGGCGATCTGGAGCCGCATCATCGTTTAGCGGTTTTGGAATTGGCAGCTGATAGCTTTGACGAGATTCGCGACCTGGCCACCCTGACCCAGCCTCAGGTCGGTGTGGTGACCTCCGTCAGTCCAGTGCATCTTGCCACATTCGGTTCCCTGGATGCCATCGCCAACGAAAAGGGACGACTACTCGAGGTCTTGCCCTCTGCAGGGCTGGCCATACTCAATGCCGATGATCCAACCGTTGTGGCGCTGGCTGACAGAACCCGGGCAAGGATCATAACCGTCGGCACGGCCGAAAACGCCGATTTGCGCGCAACCGATGTGACCATCACTTCCCATGGCATCAAGTTCACCCTCTCCCGCTTCCCCGGCCTGGATATCGCAGCCGTACGGGTACGATCCCAATTACTCGGGGCTCATCATATCCCTCTGATCCTCTCCGCCATGGCTGTGGGCTGGTGGTTTGGCATCCCTTTGGAAACCATGGTGTCGACCCTTGCCGATATCGAACCGCTGCCTGGACGGCTGCGTCCTCTAAAGGGCCTGCATGGCGCCCTGCTGCTGGACGATACGGTAAATGCCAGCCCAGCCGCCACCAGGGCGGCCATGGCCGCCCTGTCGCTCTTCGAAGACAGGCTACGAGTGGCCGTCCTGGGAGATATGTGGGATCTGGGTGCCCTGGAGGCTTCAGCCCACAGCGACCTGGGCAGACATGTAGCCAGGGTCGCCGATTGGCTCGTCGTGAAAGGGGAACGCGCCCAGAACATAGCAGAAGGCGCCATGGAAGCGGGCATGCCTGTGGCGCGTGTTTTCAGAGCTTACACCGACGAGGATATATTGCGTTTTCTTGAAGGTCTTTTGGTTAAGGCCGACGTATCCTTAGGGGATCGGCCACCCGTGATCCTCGTCAAGGGTGATCGGCCCGCTCGGATGGAACGCATTGTAGCTGGCCTCATGGATGAACCAGCACGGGCCGGAAGCCTCCTGGTGCGCCAGTCAGCCGGGTGGAAGCAGGTTCAGCCACTCGTCCAGGATCGGCCTACCTGGGTAGAGATCGACCTTGAGGCCATCGCAGGCAACGTTCGCGCGTCACGCGCGATGGTCGGGCCAGAGGTAGGTATCTGTGCCGTGTTGAAGGCGGATGGCTACGGACATGGCGCCGCCAGTATTGCTCGAACTGCTCTCAACAATGGCGCGCGCATGCTGGCTGTCGCTTGCCTGGCTGAGGCAGTGACCCTGCGACGGGCAGCTATCGATGCCCCCATTCTGGTGTTGGGTTACACCCCTGCCTGGCAAGCCAGGGATACACTGCGACATGGTGTGACAGCAACCATCTACGATCACGATGTAGCCCGGGCGCTCAATCAGGCAGCAGCCGATCTGAATCGTCCAGCTCGAGTCCATGTGAAGGTAGACACCGGCATGGGCCGGCTCGGATTACTGCCCGAAAGGACAGTGCCTTTCCTGAAACAGATTCGATCGCTGTCAGGCTTGATCATCGAGGGCATCTTCACCCATTTTTCGGTGGCTGACAGCACAGATCCCGATCATGAGCAGCACACTGCCATGCAACTGGCAACATTCCAGAAAATCCTCGCTGACCTTGGTCAGGAGGGAATCGAATTTCCACTGATCCATGCTGCCAATTCGTCGGCCATGTTAACCCAGCCCGCCAGTCATTTCAACCTGGTCCGGCTTGGCATGGCTCTGTATGGTTTGCCACCGTCGCCCGGGATAACCCTGCCAGACAGCTTTCGATCTGCTCTCGGCTGGAAAACCCAGGTCGCCCAGGTCAAAGAACTGCCATCAGACTCACCGATCAGTTACGGAAACACCTTTATCACCTCGGACTGGACCAAGGTCGCCGTTATTCCTGTTGGATACGCCGATGGTTTTCGTCGAGCGCCACGCCACTGGGGCCATGTACTGGTTCGGGGACAACCTGCACCGATAATCGGCAAGGTTACGATGGATCAAACCATGCTCGACGTGACCCACATTCGCGGAGTCCGGCAAGGGGACGAGGTAGTCTTGATCGGTCGCCAGGACCATGCGGAGATCACAGTTGATCAAGTGGCCCAGCGCCTGGGAACGATAAACTACGAGGTTGTGTCGGAAATATTGGCACGAGTGCCACGGATCGTGTAACATAATAGGGAGCGCGATTCGCCCGTTCCCCTATTCACAATTTCTCAGTACGGAAAAACCAATTGAACCCATCAACTCAAAAAGCCCTGGTCATCATCAACCCCCACGCAGCCCGCGGACGTGCTCACAAACGGGTCGCGCACGTTCAGGCTGCTCTCCAGTCGGTCGACCTGCCTTACGATCCGGTAATTTCCGAGGAGCCCGGCCACGCCATAGAACTGGCCCGTCGGGGAGCGCTTGCCGGTCGGGAATTGATCGTGGCAGCCGGTGGGGATGGCACGGTTCACGAAACGGTCAATGGCCTGATGCTGGCGGCCAATGAGGGCGCGATCAGCACCCTGGGCATAATACCCATCGGCAGCGGCAATGACTTTGCCGCTGCGTTGGGTATCTCGAGTGACCTGGATGAGGCGGCGCAGACCCTGGTGCATGGGCAGAAACGCCTTCTCGACGTGGGTTGTGTCAATGGCCGCTATTTCAGCTCCCAGACGGGGGTGGGCTTTATTTCGGTGGTTAGCATGGAGGCCGGAAAAAAGAGTATCCTGACGGGTCAGCTCCTGTACCTGGCAGCCATCTTGCGCACCCTGGGCTCCTATAAGTTACCAACCGTCAACATCGAAATGGACGACGGAATCATCGAGAACAAAGCTATCCTCATGATTGCCGTTGGCAATACCCACCGGATGGGCGGTGGATTCCTGATAACCCCCGAAGCGCAACCAGATGATGGCATCCTGGACCTGGTTATCGTCGACGCGATATCGACGATACAGATCCTGCGCCTGCTACCCAAGGCCATGTCCGGTGATCACCTGGGAGAGCCGGCTGTCCTCATGACACGTACAACCAGGTTGGTTGTCGAGTCAGAGGCGCCTTTGATCCTTCAGGCCGATGGCGAAACTCTCTGGGATGACGTCCATCGAATGGAAGTGACTGTGGAACCGGGACGATTGCCAGTGTTGGTATGAGGGCTACGCGAAGGGCCACTTGCCATCACTCCCGTTCCAGCAGATACCAGGCCACTGTTCGGTCCCCTTCGGTGCTCGGTCGACGCCACTGCAAACGAAATGCTGATCCGAAGCGCGCGGCCACTTCTCCATCCAGCAATCCAAGTGACTCTCCCTCCACATTGACCGCCCGATCAAATCCGTAGACCAGATAGTACCCGCCCGACACCATGTGACCGGCCAGGGATGCCATGTAACCATCCCGAACCGCCGAGGGCAGACTGTGGAAACAGCCAATATCCAAAACGAAGTTGGCCTGCAGATTGAGAAAGCTGAGATCTGCAACATCCCCCAGGCAATACAACGTGGGTAGACCTTCAGATAGCGATTTCTGTCGGGCTTCCTGTAGCGCCAGCCAGGCCACGTCGACACCAACGGTCAAGAAACCTCGTCGCGCCAGGAAATTGGCATTTGTACCGGTGCCGCAGCCCATATCCAGGGCAATCCCCGAGGATGGGAGATACCCACTATCGACTATTTCGTGTAATTCAGGGGGCACAATCCCGCCGTCCCACGGAGTCTCCCGCTTATGATAACGCAGATTCCACCAGGCTGGTGATCCACTGCGGGGAATCATATTGTTTGCCACTCGCCGATTCTCACTAACCAGTTCGCTCTCCACGGACATAGGGGATTCCCAGGGCGGCCGGGGCACCCAAGCGCTTGCTGATATTTTCGTACACCGTGACGATTGTCAGCACGACGATGGTGAAGATATATGGCAACATGGCAAGAAAGGGTGCAGGAATGGTTGTACCCATTGCCTGAAGACGAAACTGAATGGCGTTGATTCCGCCGAAGAGCAAGGCGCCCAGGAACGCCCGGAAGGGATCCCAGGTAGCAAAGATGACCAGGGCGATCGCAATCCAGCCGCGCCCTCCGGTCAGGTTTTCAGTCCAACCTGGTGTATAAGCCAGGCTGAGATGCGCACCACCCATACCCGCCAGAACACCGCCCAAGATCGTATAGATGTAGCGGGTACGGTACACGCTTATCCCAAGAGCATCAGCTGTAGCTGGATTTTCGCCAACGGCCCTCAAATGAAGCCCTGGTCTCGTTTTGTAAAGCCAATAGGAGGACAAAGGTACCAGCAGAAACATCATATAGACCAGTAGATCCTGGTTGAAGAGGGCATTACCAACCACCGGGAGGTCGGACAGAAAAGGAATCGGCACTTTCACGAAGCGAGGACCCACCAGGCCAACCAGTGGTTTTCCCTCCGGACCCAATTTCTGACCCAAAAAGCTCGCCAGGCCGACGCCAAAGATGGTTAGCGTCAAACCCGATACTACCTGATCAGCTCGCAGGGATATGGTCAATACAGCATGAATGAGTGCCATAAGACCGCCAACTGTCATGGCAGCGAGTACACCCAGCCAGGCATTATCGGTATGATAGGATACCGCAAAACCAATTACGGCTCCCATTATCATCATACCTTCGACACCCAGATTCAGGATACCTGAACGCTCGGCGAAGATCTCACCGATCGACGCATAGACCAGGGAGGTACCAGCTTGAATTGCAACGACCAGGAAGGAGACCAGAAAAACTGCATCCATTATGAGTTCACCTGCTGGTAATACTGAAGACGTTCAACGATAAGGTCAGGATCAAACACCTGCCTCTGCCTGGGCATCTACCTGGGAGGAGCCATGGGTCCAGCGAATGCGATACTGCTTGAAAAAAGCACCGCCAAGGACAAAAAACAGAATGGTCCCCTGTAGCACGCCTGCTACAGCCGCAGGAAGGCCCATCGTGATCTGGATCTGATCACCGCCGACGAACAGAGCAGCAAGCAGAAACGCCACAATCAGCACGCCAAAGGGATTCAGCCCCGCCAGCCAGGCCACAATGATGGCCGTATAACCATCACCCACCACGATTCCCTGCTGGAGCCGATGGGATATACCGGCCACCTGGCTGAGGCCCGCCAGGCCCGCCAGGCCACCACTGAGTATCATGACCAGAAGGAAATTGCGTAAGAGATTGATGCCTGCATAGCGGGCTGCGTTGGGGTTCTCGCCGATAACGCGGATTTCGTAGCCCCATCGGGTGCGACCGAGCACGATCCAGATGAAAACAGCAGCCAGGATAGCGATCAGGAGGCCCCAATGCATACGGCCTGTATTGACAGTTTCAGCCAGGCCGGGAAACGAGTCCTTGAAGCGGGGCAAATAAGCTGCCTCAGGAAAAGGTGCCGTGCCCGGAAAGCCGAAGCCCTGGGGGTCTTTCCACGGTCCGAAATAGAGATACTGGATCCAGAGGATAGCCACATAGTTGAGCATCAGCGTCGTGATGATTTCATTTACCCCCCAGAAACCCTTTAGCGCCGCGGGGATCAATCCCCACATGGCGCCAGCAGCAAAGGCTGCGACAAACATGGCCGGTAATAGAAGCCAGGCGGAGATATCCGGAACCACGCCGGGCAAAAAGAGTGCGACACCGGCAGCGGCAAAGGCCCCCATAGCCAACTGACCCTCGGCGCCAATATTCCAGAACAACATGCGGAAGGCAATGGACACCGCCAGACCGGTGAGCATCAGTGGAATTGCCCGTACAAGTGTTTCACTGATCGCGTAAGTACTTCCAAGCGCGCCCTCTGCCATGGCCTTGTAGGTTTCCAGAGGATTGACGCCAACCAGGGCCAGCAAAACAGCGCCGGCCAACAGACCCAACACAACCGATACGATCGGCACTACGATGTTGGCCGTGCGGGAAGGCTCCATTCGCCGTTCCAATTTTAGGGCCATTGGCCTATTCTCCTACAATATGCTTCGATCACCATTTGCAATTTGCAATTCGCAATTCACCAATTCACAATCGGCCATTAGATGCCTTCCCCGGCCATCATCAAGCCCAGTTCCTCCCGATTGGCATCTTCGGCAGGCATGATACCCATGAACCGGCCTTCGAACATCACGGCAATTCGGTCGCAGATCGACAGCAATTCATCAAGATCCTCTGAGATGAGCAAGATGGCAGCTCCCCTGGCGCGTTCATCCAGCAAGGTCATCTGCACACTCTCGGTCGCGCCCACATCCAGTCCCCGCGTCGGGTGAACGGCCACAAGCAACCCGCTACTGGCGGTTATCTCGCGGGCCAGAATGCACTTTTGCAGATTGCCCCCGGATAACAATCGCACCGGCTGTTCTGCGCTGGGAGTCGCGATTTGAAATGCGTCGATCAAACGATCGACAAATAGCCCGATCGAGGTCCGATCGAGAAAAGGTCCCCGGGACAGGGGTGAATTGCGATAATCCTTCAAAATGAGGTTATCGCTAACGGACAGATTACCCACCAGCCCGACGCCCAGGCGGTCACCTGGAACATGGCTCAAACCGGTGTTGATGATCTGGAAAGGGGTGAAGTTGGTCACATCGTCCAGTTCACCACCCCGGCCTCCTGGCCGCACCAGAACCTGGCCGCCGGTAGCTTTGCGCAATCCAGTAAGCACCTCCGCCAATTCGCGCTGACCATTGCCGGACACTCCGGCAATGCCCACGATCTCGCCGGCATGCATTTCCAGCGAGACTCCATTGAGAGCCTGCAGTCCCTTGTCGTTCTGGGCCTGCAAATCGCGTGCGGCGAAGAGAACTTCTTGCCTGACTTCTTCAGTGACATCCTCCTCGTAAGGCGGTTTTTCAATATGGAACAACACGCTTCGGCCGACCATCAGTCGAGCCAATTCGGCCTTATCCACCTCCGCCGTGTCCACCGTGGCTTCTACCACACCGCCTCGAAGCACCGTCACCCGGTCGGCGAAACGAGTTACCTCATCGAGCTTGTGGGAGATAAAAACGACTGCCTTGTTGCCAGCATGGTCCATGGTGGCCGGTTCTGCTACCATGCGACGCAGGGTATATCCCAATTCTTCCGATTCCTGCGGCGTAAGCACAGCCGTTGGCTCATCCAGAATGAGCACATCGGCATTCCGGTAGAGCATTTTAAGAATCTCCACCCTCTGTTGTTCGCCAACGCTCAGCTGCCAGATGTAGGCATTTGGATCTACCTCAAGACCATAGTGTTTGCTAAGGTCCCGAATCTCCTGAGCGGTTCCTTCAGGATCAAGACGAAAGAGGGGGTCCTTCAAGCCAAGGATGATGTTTTCGGCAACTGTCTGGGTTTGAACGAGTTTGAAGTGCTGATGCACCATGCCCACACCCAGAGCAATCGCATCCTTGGGTGATCGCAGGTCAACCCGCTGACCATGAAGCCATACTTCGCCGGCATCCGGCCGGTATAACCCGGTCAGAATATTCATCAGCGTGGACTTTCCCGCACCATTCTCGCCCAGCAAGGCGTGAATCTCACCGGCTCTTATTTCCAGGTCAACGGAGTCGTTGGCAAGCACGCCGGGGAACTGTTTGCTAATGCCCAGCATCTGCACGGCAGGGGGAATCGTAGTCATAGGCATCCTGCACCGTGTCGAGGAAAAGTTGTGCTACCGGGAATCTCTCCCGGCAGCACAAGACGGAAGTACAAAAAAGCAGGGGCGAGGTACTCCCGCCCCTACTCGTCTCACTGGCAATTACTGCGGTATATCGCCGATAACGCCCTCGACCAACCAGTCGAAGCTCAGCTTCTCCCCGTCGGTCATACTGGCGCCGGCGGCCACCCGCTCACTGCCCTGGTTGTCGTTGATTGGGCCTTCAAACACGTCGAAGTCACCGGAGAGGATTCGCTTCTGCTCCGCCTCGACAAGTGCCTTCACATCCTCCGGCACAAAGTCGGCGATAGGTGCCAGACTCATCAGGCCTTCCTTCAGCCCCCACCACACCGGTTCGCTGGTCCAACTGCCGTCGGCCACATCCTGGACCACCTGCATGTAATAGGTATCCCAGTGCCAGATCGGTGCGGTCAGAAAGGCGTCAGCCGCTTGATCCCGTGTGGCATCGGCATTGTATCCGACAACATAGATACCCTTTTCCTGGGCCAGCTTATCCGCCTCGGTTGAGTCGCTCTCGCGGGCGATAACATCGATGCCCAGATCGGCCAAAGCCTCAGCTGCCTCTCGCTCCTTGGGGGGATTCACCCAGTCGAAGATCCAGATGGGATTCACCTCAGCATCGGGGTTGACAGAACGTGCACCAAGGGCAAAGGCATTCATATTGCGCACAACCTCAGGGATGGGGTAGGGCGCGATGTAACCCAGCTTATTGCTTTCAGTCGTGCTTCCAGCCACAATGCCCGCCAGGTACCAACCCTGGTAACCTCGTCCGTCGTAAATCCCGACGTTGTCGGCGGTCTTGTATCCGGTAGCATGCTCAAAGACGGTATCCGGATACTCCCCGGCCACCTCGATCACTGAGTCCATGTATCCAAAGCTGGTGGCAAAGACGATGTCGTAGCCCTTTTCAGCAAAGTCGCGAATGACGCGTGCAGCATCGGGTCCTTCACCGACCAGTTCGGCGTAGGCAGTTTCGACACCCATGGCTTCAATGGCCTGACGTCCCTGGTCGTGGGCGTAGGTCCAACCGAAGTCATTGACAGGTCCAACATATACAAAGGCGGCGCTGGGCAGCTCGCCCGTTGCGCCGGCATCCATCATGCCTTTCGGTGCATCCTGACCCTCCAGGGCCGCACCGTCGCCGGGCGCCTCACCCCTTACACCATCCAGGAAAAAGTCCATGCCCAACATCTCGCCGTCGGTCATGCACTTGCCCTCGGGCAATACTTCAACCCCATTGGCGGCCACCAGCGGTCCACAGAACACGTCCATGCTGCCATCGACGATCGCCTGTTCCTTCTCCGCCACCAGCACCTTCACCTCGTCCGGCACCAACGGGCTCATCTCCGCCAGGGCGACCACGTTGTCATCCAGGCCTCCCCAGTACTGCTCAGACCCATCGTACGTGCCAGCCGCAAACTGCTCGGCTATCTCCACATACTTCGGCCCCCAGTTCCACACAGGACTGGTCAACACCGTGTCTCCCACAAATTCCGCCATATCACTGTCGTAGCCTATGCTGTACACGCCACGATTCTTGGCTGCCTTCTGCGGCTCCGTCGTATCCTGATGCTGGGCTATCACATCAGCACCCTGATCCAACAACGCCTCCGCCGCTTCCTTCTCCTCCGGCGGCCCAAACCACGTGTTCGTCCACACCACCCGTACCTCGGCGTCCGGATTCGCTTCCTTCACTCCCAACGTGAAGGCGTTGATCCCCCGAACCACCTCCGGTATCGGAAAGGCTGCCACGAAGCCGATCACGTCGCTCTCCGTCATGCTGCCTGCTACCAACCCACTCAAATACCGCGGCTGGTACATCCGTCCAAACACCGTACTCGAATTCGGTGCCGTCTTGAACCCCGATATGTGTACAAACTGCTTCTCCGGATACTCCCCAGCCACTGCTATCGTCGGATCCATGTACCCGAACGATGTCGTGAAAACCAGGTCATACCCCTTCTCCGCAAAATCGCGTATCACTCGCTCCGCATCCGGCCCCTCTGGAACACTCTCGATGAAGGCTGTCTCTATCCCCAACTCCTCCTCCATCATCAATCGCCCCAGATCATGGGCATACGTCCACCCCAAATCACCTATCGGCGCCACATACACAAACGCTGCCGATAGATCGAGCGCTGGCATTGCAACAGCACCTGCAGGTGCATCCTGACCCTCCAGGGCCGCACCGTCGCCGGGCGCCTCACCCCTTACACCATCCAGGAAAAAGTCCATGCCCAACATCTCGCCGTCGGTCATGCACTTGCCCTCGGGCAATACTTCAACCCCATTGGCGGCCACCAGCGGTCCACAGAACACGTCCATGCTGCCATCGACGATCGCCTGTTCCTTCTCCGCCACCAGCACCTTCACCTCGTCCGGCACCAACGGGCTCATCTCCGCCAGGGCGACCACGTTGTCATCCAGGCCTCCCCAGTACTGCTCAGACCCATCGTACGTGCCAGCCGCAAACTGCTCGGCTATCTCCACATACTTCGGCCCCCAGTTCCACACAGGACTGGTCAACACCGTGTCTCCCACAAATTCCGCCATATCACTGTCGTAGCCTATGCTGTACACGCCACGATTCTTGGCTGCCTTCTGCGGCTCCGTCGTATCCTGATGCTGGGCTATCACATCAGCACCCTGATCCAACAACGCCTCCGCCGCTTCCTTCTCCTCCGGCGGCCCAAACCACGTGTTCGTCCACACCACCCGTACCTCGGCGTCCGGATTCGCTTCCTTCACTCCCAACGTGAAGGCGTTGATCCCCCGAACCACCTCCGGTATCGGAAAGGCTGCCACGAAGCCGATCACGTCGCTCTCCGTCATGCTGCCTGCTACCAACCCACTCAAATACCGCGGCTGGTACATCCGTCCAAACACCGTACTCGAATTCGGTGCCGTCTTGAACCCCGATATGTGTACAAACTGCTTCTCCGGATACTCCCCAGCCACTGCTATCGTCGGATCCATGTACCCGAACGATGTCGTGAAAACCAGGTCATACCCCTTCTCCGCAAAATCGCGTATCACTCGCTCCGCATCCGGCCCCTCTGGAACACTCTCGATGAAGGCTGTCTCTATCCCCAACTCCTCCTCCATCATCAATCGCCCCAGATCATGGGCATATGTCCATCCCAAATCACCTATCGGCGCCACATACACAAACGCTGCCGATAGATCTTTATCGGCAGCACCGGGTTCTGGTTCTGTTGGTTCAGCAGGTTCTTCAGCAGTGGGGGGTTCAGTGGGGGCGGGTGCCTCATCTCTGGGGCTTGAGGTGCCACAGGCGGAAACCGCCAGGGCAATCAGCAGAAGCGCCACAAGAATCGTCGAAAAACGGACCTTCGATCGCATATCTCTCCTCCTCAGAAGTGCAGTTGATGCAAAGAGGTCGCTGTAACCAGTTTGTGCTGGCCACATGCAACGCAAACCGACGCTTTCGATACCTTTGATTTGCCGTGCTACGGCACAACAAAAGTACTATACCGTACGTGGAAGATGCTGTCAATGTTGAGTGATCCCGAAGGCCACGCGAGAGATCATTTGCTCCGGCGAATTTATGGACGGGCCAGACGTTCGGTGGTACAATCCAACAACCATGCAACTTGCAGACAGAATTCAAATCGCTCGTGGCGAAAAGCCGGCCGACCTGATCCTGCGGAACGCTCGGCTCGTCAACGTATTCTCAGGCCAAATTGAACTCACCGATATTGCCATAGGGGACAACCTGATCCTGGGTGTGGGCCTCGATTACGAAGCCAAACAGGCTATCGATCTGGATGGCTCTTTCGTGGCACCAGGGCTCATCGATGCCCATGTGCACATCGAGAGTTCCATGACTACCATTCCCTGGTTTGCCCGCGCTGTCTTGCCCCGTGGCACGACCACAGTGGTCACCGATCCCCACGAAATTGCCAACGTGCATGGCATGGCGGGCATCCAATACATGCTTGATGCCGCTCGAAATACCCCTTTGAGTATTTTGACCAACGTACCATCCTGTGTGCCAGCTACTGCAATGGAAACAGCCGGCGCTGTGCTGGAAGCGCCGGATATCCTGCCCTTGCTCGAGAACCCAGAGGTGCTTGGATTAGCCGAGGTGATGAACTATCCCGGCGTTCTGAGCGGGGACCCCGCCGTGCTGGCAAAAATCGAAGGTTTTGGAGGTAGCGTGATCGATGGTCACTGCCCGGGCCTTCTTGGCAGGAACCTCAACGCCTACGTGGCTGCTGGAATCGGCTCCGACCACGAGTGCACCACCGTCGAGGAGGCAGCACTCAAATTGAGCCGGGGGATGTATATCCTGATTCGAGAAGCAACCAACGCCCACAATCTCGAAACCCTGTTACCTCTGGTCGATGAGCGAAATAGCAGGCGCTGCTGCTTTTGCACCGATGATCGCCAGCCGACCGACCTTCTGGATCAGGGCGGTATCGACTACATGGTCCGCAGCGCTATCGAATATGGACTGAATCCGATCACCGCCATTCAGATGGCAACATTGAACGCCAGTGAATGGTTCCGCCTGTGGGATCGTGGCGCCGTGGCGCCGGGACGCAGAGCTGATCTGATTGTCTTCGACGACCTGAAAGCTCCTGAAGCGCGGATGGTCTTTTCCGCTGGCAGCCTGGTCGCCCGCGATGGAGCCATGGTGATCGATCAGCCATCAACGCAGGCCACCAGCCTTCCTCGGGGCATGGCTATTGCCTGGGACAGGGTAGATTTCTCCATACCTGCCACCGGCAGCCACGCCCGGGTCATCGGAACCATCGCAGATCAACTGGTTACAGAGCACCTGATCATGGAGATCAAGCGGGATCAGGGTTACGCCGTGGCCGATGTGGAACGAGACATACTGAAGATAGCTGTGATCGAACGCCACCATGGAACTGGAAACGTTGGCAAGGGCTTCATCAAAAATCTGGGACTGAAGCGAGGCGCTTTGGCATCTTCCGTTGCCCATGATCACCATAATCTGGTTGTGGTCGGTGCAGACGATACCAGCATGATGACAGCCGCCAGGATGGTCGCGGCCATGGGCGGTGGATTGGCCGTGGCTGAAGGAGAGAAGGTCGTCAGCCATCTGGCCCTGCCCGTTGCCGGGCTGATGGCAGATCAGCCCATCGAACTCGTGCGACAGGATTTCGACAAGGTTTTGCAGGCCGCGCACCACCTGGGCTCAACCCTGCACGACCCCTTCATGGCTATGAGTTTCATGGCACTTGAAGTGATTCCCCACCTGAAGCTCACCGACATGGGGCCGGTGGATGTGGACACCTTTGAGTTGGTTCCCCTGTTCGTAGACTGATTTTTTTTTGTTTCATTCGCAACCGGTGTTGCCGACCGGTCGTGGCGCCACGAATTCAACGTTGTCGAACTCCATAGCCTGCAACAGGATTTTGAGTTGCCGTTGAGCGTTTTCTTCGGCCTTGGCAAGAATCCCCCCATTACAGGCGGCCTCCAGAAGGCGTCGTTCAGCAACCCGCCTCACTTCTGTCTCCAAATGGGGATCACCTTTGGTCAAAAAGCCCTGTTGTCGATCGTAAACGTAGCTTTTTTCGTTGTCCAGGCGATGAGTCAGGATACGGCTGGCTGGCAACTGCACGGTGATTTCCAGACGGTCGTCACTGATTCTTATGTCCTGGGCAGTCAGTTCGGCCAGGTCCACACCGGCGATAACCTGTCCGTGGGCGATCAGAAGAAGCCGATCCCCAAGAAGCAGATCAAGCAGTGTGTTTTCCTGACCAACCCCGCCCTCGATGACTTTCTCGACCGTGTAACTGGCCGTTTCCAGGCGTCCCAGGTCCTGAATCTGCATGATCACTTCCCCCGTGCGATCGGAGCGAACTACCAGTTCGCCGCCATTCAGCAGGTCCTGTAGAAGATTGGAAGCCTGGTTCGCGCTGCCCACGGTGGCAACAGTGAAAAAACCGCACGCCAGTGCAGGAATCAGCACCAGGGCCAGCAAAACCCAGGGCAAAACCGAGCCGCGCTTCTGAGGCGGTGGTTGGGGATCTGACTGATCGCCGGAAGGCAGGTAGGTATTTTCGGTCACAATATTGAATCCTTTTGGCAAACTGTTGCATCTTCGTGGACTCAAGTATACTGCAACACAGATGTTCTTCCAAGATTCCAACCAATCCAAATCGTCACTCCCGCCGCAGACGCGGGAGTGACGATTCTACGGTGACACAAACGTGACACGGCCATTTGCCCTCCCCCATCAGTCATGTTATGCTCACATCGCCCATTGCCGGCGAGCGTTGATCTCATCATGAACCTGATTACCCTGGAAAATATCCGTCATCAATACAGCGAACGCCTGTTGCTGGATAACATCAACCTGCTGATCAACCGGGGGGATCGTATCGGCTTGATCGGTGTCAACGGCAGCGGAAAGACAACTCTGCTACGCATCATCGCCGGACTGGAGTCGCCGGATAGGGGAACCGTCACCGCGTGGGGCGGCGTTCGCATTCGCTACTTGCCTCAGGAACCCAGGCTTGACGACAACCTTGGCATCCTGGAGTCGCTCTTCCAGAGTGACGCGCCCCGTATGAGATTGCTCCGCGATTTTCAGGCAATGAACCTGGCGCTGGAGGAGAGGCCTGAGGATCCAGAACTGCACCGGAGGCTGCTTGCCGTGAATGCGGAGATGGACCGCTCCGATGGATGGAAGGCTGAAGCGGACGCCAAGGCTATCCTGACCCGTCTGGGCGTAGGTAGTTTTTCCAGCCAAATTGGAACGCTAAGCGGTGGCCAGCACAAGCGTGTGGCCCTGGCGCGCGCATTGCTTGACCCGGGCGACCTGTTGATCCTGGACGAGCCGACAAACCACATCGATGCCGATACCATCGATTGGTTGGAACAACATCTTCTCTCCCTGAACAGTGCCCTGCTCATGGTGACCCACGATCGTTATTTTCTGGACCGGATCGTCAATCGCATCGTGGAACTGGACCGCCGTCAGTTGATCAGCTATCCAGGCAACTATACCCGCTACCTGGAACAGCGAGAGGCCCGGCACCGTCGCCTGGCGGAGAGCGAAGAAAACCGGCGACGATTGTTAAGGCAGGAATTGGCGTGGTTGCACCGCAGTCCCATGGCCCGCAGCGGCAAGCAGAAGGCCCGCAAACAACGGCTGGATGAGCTCCAGAAAATACATCATGATGGCGGGCAGGGACGAGTGTCAATGATTCTCGCCAGCCGACGTCTGGGGAAAAAGGTGCTTTCGGCCCGAGGTCTGAAAAAATCCTATGGCGACCACACTGTGATCAACGGACTGGACTTTGAGTTGGAACCGGGCGACCGGATCGGGATCATCGGGCCCAACGGCGCTGGAAAGAGCACCTTCCTGGACATTCTGGCCGGTACTCGCAAACCGGACAGCGGTGAGCTGGATTGGGGAAAGACAGTCCAGCTGGGCTACTACGACCAGCGCAATCTAGACCTGGACGAATCCATGCGTGTCATCGACTTTGTCCAGGAACAGGCGTCGCTTATCCTCACGGACAACGGACAGCGGGTGGAGGCAGCGCAAATGCTGGAGTGGTTTCTCTTTCCCAGGCCACAGCAGTGGGCAAGAATCGCTGCTCTGAGTGGTGGGGAACGGCGCCGGCTATACCTGCTTCGAACACTGATTCACCAACCAAATGTCCTGTTGCTGGACGAGCCGAGCAATGATCTTGACATCCAGACCTTGACCGTTTTGGAGGAATTCCTGGATCACTTCAAGGGTTGTCTGATCGTCGCAAGCCATGACCGCTACTTCCTGGATCGAACAGTGGACTATCTGGTCAACTTCGAAGCAGGCGGGAGGGTCAGCGGGCGCTACCCGACCCCCTTCAGCCTCTACCGCCAGATGCGAGAAGAAAATATCCGGCAAACCCAGGAAAGGGCCCACGGCCGTGCGTCCGGATCAGTATCTACGACAAGAGATGCAAGGGCGCACACTGGCGCACCCCGACCTCAAAAACTGAGCTGGAAAGAAGAACGAGAGTTGGAAGCGCTCGAGGTCAGTATCGAGGAAATGGAAGGGGAAAAAGAAACGCTCCAGTCCCAGATCAATGCCAGTGGCGACGATTACGCTCGCCTGCAGACACTGGCTGAGCGTTTGCAGGAAATCGATGCCAAACTGGACCGTGCCATGGAGCGCTGGCTGGAGCTGTCCGAATTGACAGCGTAAGTATAGGACAGCTACAGGCTGGTGGTCCAACCACGGAACATACGTTCTTTTGATTTGACAGAAACCGCATCCTGCGCTATACTTCTGGCAACGATACAGTCGCAGCGGTCTGCACCATTCACGCACGAAAACCTGGGAAGACACGCACGAAAAAGGCCGTTGCGGATCCCCTCTTTGGGCGGTTTCCGCAACTCTTCACTGCCCACCTGCTACGCTTCCCCGGTAACCTGTTGCATTTCGGTCATTCCGCCACACTGGCGATTCCCTGATATTCTGTAT
This sequence comes from Chloroflexota bacterium, assembly GCA_034717495.1. Taxonomy (NCBI): domain Bacteria; kingdom Bacillati; phylum Chloroflexota; species Chloroflexota bacterium. The sequence goes on from JAYELL010000025.1 coordinate 27,283, forward strand.
TTCCCGGCATTGCTTGGGACAAGGAGGCACCTGTGGTATACAGCAAAACAACGATCGTAGGACACTTGGGGCGCGATCCCGAATTGAGGTACACGCCCAGCGGCGCAGCCGTTTGCAGCTTCACCGTTGCTACCAACCGCCGATGGACCGGACAGGACGGTGAGCAACAGGAAAAGACCACGTGGTTCCGGGTGACCGCCTGGCGCAAGCTGGCCGAACTGTGCAACCAGTATCTGTCCAAGGGCCGGCTGGTGCTTGTCGAGGGCGACATCGAGGCTTCTGCCTGGACCTCGCAGGATGGCGAGGCGCGCGCAAGCCTGGAACTGACGGCCCGAAACGTCCGGTTCCTCGGCGGGCGTGACATGGTAGGCCAGGTTCCCGGTCAAATGGCCGGTGATCAGGAGGCGCCCACCATAGACGAAGAAGAGATCCCCTTCTAAAACGACACCAGGTTTACCTCCTGGCTGACGTACACAAGGTCGGATTATCATTGCCTCTTTGGTCGCCAATGTTCGATCATCGGAACATGGATGCTGATCGTTGGCATTGATGAATTTTGGCATTGTTGTGAAAACGCCTTGTTTTTGCTTGACGGCGCGCGCCAGTTGTGGTAATATCGAGACATAACATTGGAAGAATGTCACCGTTTACCTGTCGGGGCAGGAGTACACTTATGAACTGTAACATGCGCCGTTTGGCCGTCATCCTCGCGCTGCTTCTCATCATCGCTTCATTGCTTGCGGCGTGCCAGCGGGATCGACCGGAGGTGGAGGAGGAAGGATGGACGGTTTCCCCTCTGCCGGAAACGACCAATACACCGATCGTCGAAAAAGGAACACCGTTGCCGGAAACGGTCGTAACAACAGTGTCCGTCGACGGCAGTCAGCCGGTGGTTGAGCCTGTGACAGGTCTCGAATCCGAGATCACGCCGGTGGTCAACACCCCCATCCCTCTGCCAACCAATACGCCCGTGGGCGCGGTTGGTACTATCATCGATAGTGGGCCAACATTCGAGTATCTGGTGCAGGGAGGGGATACGCTTTTCTCCATTGCCCTGGCCCAGGACACAGATATCGAGACCATTCGCCGACTCAACAACTTAGCAGATCACACAATTCACAGCGGCCAGGTTCTGATTGTGCCCGGGTTGGGTAACTCAGGCGATTCCTCAGGGCAGGCCGGTGCGGGGGCTGAGGTCTTCGTCTACACTGTGGCTTCCGGAGACACATTGAGTAGCATCGCCGAGCAGTTCGCCGTGGATTGGCGAGATGTTGCATCCGCCAACGACATTGGCGGTCCTAATTTCACGATCTTCCGTGGACAGAACCTGGAGATCCCGGGTGTTGTGCCGACAGCAATCCCGCGATCTGCCTTGAACCTCCACGTGGTGCTGCCCGGAGAATCCTTGTACGCCATCGCTATTCAATATGGCGTCACATTGCAGGATCTGATGGCGGCCAACCAGATCACTAATCCTGACTTGATCCAGCGAGGCCAGGAGATCATCATCCCTGATTGATGCGGGTCCGGCAGGCAGGTTCGAAACCTAACTGGAAAAGAGACGTCGTCGAAAGGCGGCGTTCTTTTTTCGTTGCATGGATTTACTGACAGGAGGTTGTCAGCGCCATGCCAGCGTGCTGTCTAGAATGGGATGCGCAAGTGTGGTATCATATGGGTAATGATGCGGTTGGCACCAGGCCTGCTGCAGAGCTAAGCTAATCGAAAGGGAAAGGTAATCATGGGTTCGTTAATAACGGTAATCACGGCTGCTGTTCTGTTGGGAGGTCTGTTGGCCGTTCTCATAGCGGTAGTTGGCAGCCGAAATGGGAACATGAACCTGGGAGCGGCCATTATCGCCGGCATCCTCGTGGCGGTGCTTGTCTTTGGCCTGGCTGCGATTTTGGACTCTTTCACTCAGGTGGAAGCAGGATCGGTGGCAGTGGTCAAACAATTCGGTGAGGTTGTGGATGTCTTCAAGCCCGGGTTGAACTGGAAACTCCCCTTTATCCAGGATACGGTCACCTACCGTACCCAGGAGATCATCTACGAAACCAGTGAAGATCCGAGTTCGTCAAGAGCCGACTACACCGATTATGAGGTTGACACGGCCACTTCTGACGGACAGCAGATCCTCGCCAGGTACACGGTGCGCTTCCGCATTGACCCGAATCAGGCTGCCCAGATCATCCGGAACCTGGGTACCGAATCCGAGCTGGTTGAGAAGGTGATCAAGGCTGACAGCCGCGTCCGAGTCCGCAACATTCTCAAACAATACCCCGCAAGGGACCTGTACTCTGGCAATGTCGAGCGTGCAGAAGAGGCCATCGGCGAGCGGCTGAAGGGAAATTTCGCCGCGGAGGGCATCGAGCTTGTGTTTTTCGGCCTACGGTCCATTCAGTTCACAGACGAATATAAGAACGCGGTCGAACTGAAGCAGATCGAGGCTGAGAACATTGTAACCAAGGAGAACCTGGCCAAACAGGCCGAGTTCGAGAAGGATCGAACCATCACCCAAGCCCAGGGTGAGGCAGAACGCCAAAAGCTGGAGCGAATCGGTATTGCCCAGGGTGAAGCCGAGTCGATCAAGGTCAAGGCTGAGGCCGATGCCGGGGCCACGCTTATCAAAGCCCAGGCCCAGGCGGAAGCCAATCGTCTCATTGCCGAAAGCCTGACTGGGGAGGTGATAAACTGGCAGGCGATCCTGGGCTGGAACGGGCAATTCCCCCTGGTCACAGGTGGCGGCGACTATATCCTTCCAGGCGATCTATTCAATCTTTCGACACCGTTGGCTCTGCCAACACCCCTGCCACCTCCGGTCCAGTAGGCAACGGGATCAACCCGGGACCTGGAAAACCAATAGCCCCAAGTGCCTGACTGAGCACTCGGGGCTATTTTGCCGTCAAGGGAATTTGACTTATGCTGCGATAGCCACTGAGCTACCGTTGCTGCTGCCGATGCCTATTAACAGAAGGTCGATTACCTGCTCCAGGCGGTCACCCAGCTCAAAGTTGAAATCCTCCTGGCACCAGAGCACAAGTTGTTGGTAATACAAGCCCTCCAGCATTTGAGCGACCAATTCCGGGTCGATCGCTGGATGGAATTCACCGGTGCGTTGTCCCCGGCTGATGAGGATGGCTACCAGGCCCTGAAAGCTGAAGCGTCCACTTCCTGTTGAGGGCGCCAAATGCGCAATCTTCATCGCCTTGTTAACAGCCAATTTGACCAGGTCCTTGTCCTCTTCCAGGCTGTCGGCCAATGCCCGCATGAGGAACTTGAGCGCAGCTACCATGCTGCGTTCCTGTGAAAGCGAGGCTCCTGAGCCATTAGCCAGGGCCGCGCCCAGTCGCGACATATGTCGTTCCCCGATGTAAAGCAGGACATCTTCCTTCGAGGGGAAATAGTTGAAGAATGTGCCTTTGGCCACGCCGGCTGCCTGGGTGATATCCTCTACCCGTGTTTCCTCAAAGCCTTGACGACGGAAAAGATCCATCGCCACACTATACAGCATCTCTTTGCGCTGTCGCTTTTTTGTCTGTCGTTTACCAAGGGGCTTGTTCATGGTACGCTGCCATCATCCCTATGAAAAACCAGTTCAATAACTAATGTTAACCGAATATGTTAACCAACTTGCTATCCAAATAGACGCAAGCAGGGTAAAAAGGACGCGCTCGTTTGAAAAACCGCCCGCAATCGGGTTGAGGCATCAACAATCCGCCACGCAATCCACGGTCAATGGACCCACGGGCTACAGTGCGATGTGGCGGACGTTGCTGATCGATTGGGATATGGAGCCACTGGGGTATGGTGGAATCAGCGATTGGTAGTGGCTCAACCCCAGTATAGCACAGAGAGGAATGGCAGGCAAGAGTGAATTTTGGTGATTCGTCAAAAAACGAAGCTGTGCATGAAAAACGAGAGTGTCCCATTGACACTCTCGTCGTTTTGGATTTCTATTTTGTGGTCAGGAATCGCGCCTGACAGGCAAAACCATGGCTCTTGCTCTTACCCGCGAGCAGCGGCGTATTTCCCTGTAACCGCGTCCCAGTTGACGACGTTCCACCAGGAGCTCACGTAATCAGGACGGCGATTCTGGTAGTTCAGGTAGTAAGCATGTTCCCATACATCGATGCCCAGAATAGGGATGTCTCCCTGCATGAAGGGGCTATCCTGGTTGGGCGTGCTGTATGCGTCCAGGCTACCATCGGGCTTGACAACCAGCCAGGCCCAACCGCTACCAAAGCGGGTGCCAGCAGCAGCACTGAACCTGGCCTGGAATTCGGCGAAACTGCCGAAGGCGTCATCGATGGCAGCAGCCAATTGGCCACTGGGAGCGCCACCAGCATTGGGGCCCATAATTTCCCAGAAGAGGCTATGGTTCACATACCCACCGCCGTTGTTGCGCACTGCGGTGCGGATATCCTCGGGAAGGTCGTCCAGCTGCGCCAGCAACGAGGGGACGGGCAGATTCTCGAATTTGCTGCCCTCGATAGCGGCATTCAACTTGTTGGTATAGCCGGCGTGATGCTTGTCGTGGTGAATCTCCATGGTCCTGGCGTCGATGTAAGGCTCCAGGGCATCGAAAGCATAGGGAAGCGCGGGAAGTTCGTGTGCCATTTTGACAGCTCCTTGTTTGTCTTAACTAATGGTTTCCAATTGATGCTGCCCTCAATTATACCAGGTTTTGCTAAGTTGTCAAACTTAAGATAGTTTATAAACTTTTATGTTTGCAAACTATCATAGATTCACTGGGATCGAGGCGTGTTACAGTTCGAAACTCTGGCCGCGTTCAGGAAACTCGATGTCGCGATAACCCTCTTTATAGAGCATGCCGCTCAGGGCATAGCCAGCATCTTGCTCGCCGTGAACCAGGAAGATATTCTGAAGCCGATCCTTGTCTATGTTACTCACCCACGCTATCAGTTCATCGCTATCGGCATGGGCGCTGTACCCATCGATCTTCTCCACTTTGGCGCGGACATCGTATTCCTCGCCGAAGATACGCACTCGCGGATGGCCGTCAAGGATACGGCGCCCCAGGGTATGCTCTGCCTGGAAACCGGAGAAAAGTATGGTGTTATCCGCATCCTCTATGTTGTTTTTCAGATGGTGGAGAATCCGACCTGCTTCACACATGCCAGAGGCACTGATGATAACGGCTGAATCGCGCAGGAAGTTGAGTTTTTTCGAGTCTCCCACATGGCGTACATAGGTTAATTGCTCAAAACCGAACGGGTCCCGATGGCGATCGTTCAGCATAAACTCCTGGATCTTCGGGTTGTAATATTCGGGATGGAGCCGGAAGGTCTCGGTGACATTGACTGCCAGAGGGCTATCCACGTAGATATCGATTTTTGGAATCTTCTGGGTATCGGAAAGCAGGTGGAGGGCAAAAACCAATTGTTGTGTGCGCCCCACGGCAAATGCAGGCACAATGACCTTGCCCCGCCGTTTGTAGGTCTTTGAGATCACCCGCCTGAGAATGGCCATTGCCTCACTCTTACTCTCATGCTGACGATTGCCATAGGTCGATTCCATGATCAGGAAGTCGGCTTCGTTGATGATCTGAGGTTCTCTCAGGATAATAGACTTTGGCCGTCCTAAGTCACCGGAAAAGACCAGCCGTCGCGTGGTTCCGTTTTCGGTGATATCGAGTACCGTGATGGCGGATCCCAGTATGTGTCCGGCGTCGAGAAAATGGGCAGTCACTCCTGGAACGACAGGAAACTGGCGCTCATAACCGAGTGAAAAAAAACTTTTCAGGGAATTTAAGGCGTCCTGGCGCGTATAGAGCGGCTCGACGGGCGGTTCGCCTTTTCGGGCGCGTTTGCGGTTCACATACTCGATGTCCTTTTCCTGGATGTAGCCACTATCCAGGAGCATAGATGCGCAGAGGTCCCGCGTTGCAGAGGTGCACCAGACCGGGCCTGTGTAGCCTAACTTGATCAGATTTGGCAGATTGCCTGAATGGTCAATGTGGGCATGAGAAAGGATGACGGCATCAATAGATTCTGGTTCGAAGGGAAAGTTCAAGTTTCTTTCGTAGGTAAGACTTCGTCGACCCTGGAACAGGCCGCAATCGAGAAGAATACGCTGGCCGTTGACCTCCAGCAAGTGCATGGAGCCGGTGACTGTTCGGGCTGCGCCCCAAAAAGTAAGTTGCATGAGTACCCTTCCAGAAACGAATCTTTGTCTTCGATTACGCAGAGGCGATGATGTCAAGAATTTCAGCGCCATATTCCTGGAGCTTCCACGGGCCCAGGATTTCGGAATTTGCCAACTCATCCATCGTCGCGGGGCAGAGGCGTGCGATTGTCATGAGCGTATCGTTGGTAAAAACGATATCGGAATCCACCCCTCGTTGTTGGGCCCGTTTCTTGCGCCAGCCCCGCAACGCCTCGTAACGGCTCAACGCTTCAGGAGTTGGGCGATCTTTGTTGTTTGTGCGGCGACGAGGTTGCTCCGGAAAAGGGGCCCTTTGGCCTCGCTCTACCGCTTGCACGATACCCTTGCCGTGCCTTCGCAGCTGCTGCGCACTGAGGCCATGCGTATCCCGAAGCTGATTCATGTTGGCGGGTTGATTCTGGCTAATAGTCAGCAGAACCCGTTGGTTCAGCACTTTGAATGGGGGACGATCCAGCTGCTGCGCCCGCTGTTCGCGGTAGAGGAATACCTCTTTCAAAATCGCTCGCTCTCGATGAGAAAGCTCTCTTGCGCCATTGATCTTCCAGAAGGCATCGGGGTTGAAGGGTTTTTCGGACCATTCCAGGCCAGGTAGGCGCTCAAAGGTTTCCAGAGCCTCCTCCCAACGACCTATTGCCCGAAGTTCCTGTTCCTGCTCATTGCGAAGGGATAATAAGTAATGGGTATCCAACTGGGCATAGGCCAGAAGGTCTGCCGGAATCGGGCGGCGACCCCAATTGGCGCGCTGCAACCGCTTGTTGGTCTTGATGCCGTAGCGCTCTTGCAGGATTGCTGCCAGGCTTGCTCGAGGCCATCCCAGGATTCGCGCTGCCATCATGGTATCAAAGATATTGGCGAACTCGAAATCGAAGTCTCGCTTCAATCCCAGGATGTCGTTTTCGGCGGCATGAAATATCTTTTGGTACTGAGGAGAGCTGAACAGCTCATTCAGTGGCAGTATATCGACCGCCAGTGGGTCTATCAGATAGTCCGCACCTGGGAAAGAGACCTGGATAAGGCAGATTTGATGGTAATAAGCGTACAAGCTGTTGGATTCGGTGTCCACGCTCAAGATGGGCGCACGCCTGGCAACAGCCATAAAGGAGTGCAGGTCATTTTCGTTTGTCACCAGGATGGGCGTGCCGAGGGTGTCCCGGTGATCCCCAGTGCGTTTGACGCCAGTCTTACTCATGGGCGAGGCAATGTTGTAGTTCGCTGAACCGAATGCGGACAGAATTGTATCTTCGACGCAGCCCCATCTGCGAACGTGAAGTAATGAGTCATTCCGCTGGAAGTCAGCACATAGTTCGTGATGACAATGGGGATAATCGGAAGAACACGGCTATTATGCCTGTGATTTTCGGAGATGTCAATTAGTCGTTCCCTCGTTTGACTCCTGTGTGGGTCTTGCGCTATAATCCGCAAGCTGTTCGGGCGTCACCAGGTGGCGCTCATGGCTCATGAGTGATGTCGATTCTGGTTTATTTCATAGCGTTATTCACTACGCCTCAAGGAGCCTCTGACTTGCGTCCCAAAGCAGCGGCTTCTTTTTGTTTAACAACTGTCCATTTTCCTGTTTTGCCAATTACCTTTATCGACTGGTGATGGCAATAGCAGGATTCGCCGGCGTATCCAGCCAAATGAGCTGGACGCTATAATCTCTTTCAGGGAGGTATGAAGCAAGTCCTATGTATCAAATGGGCCTAACTCAGTTTGAGCTCATCGCCGTCTGGGTCGTGTTCGGCATCGCCATTATTGGGCTCCTCTATGCTTTGTTCCTGCGCAGGCAGGTACTGGCAGAACCCAAGGGCACAGCCGAAATGATGGAGGTCTGGAATGCGATCCGCACTGGTGCGGATGCTTATCTCAGCCGCCAGCTGCGATCGATCATTCCCTTTATCGCTTTACTCACTATTGCGCTGTTCCTCAGTGTCTACATTGTCCCGCCCAGCCACGAAGCTATGGAGCGGTTCAAGGCAATGTCAGATGACCAGATTCGTCTGATTGTTGGCTTTGGGCGCGCCGGTGCCTTTGTCATGGGTGCGTTGTTTAGTTTGACGGTGGGACAGATCGGTATGCGCATGGCTGTTCAGGCGAATGTGCGCGTGGCCCAGGCTGCGCGTGTTGGCTTCGCCGGCGCTCTCAAGGTCGGATACCGCGCAGGCACCATCACAGGCATGTTGACCGATGGCCTTGGCCTGCTCGGAGGTACCTTGATCTTCATCATCTTTGGTGTTGCCTCACCCGACGTTCTGCTGGGTTTCGGTTTTGGCGGTACACTGATCGCTCTCTTCATGCGTGTAGGTGGTGGTATCTATACCAAGGCTGCTGATGTCGGCGCCGACCTGGTGGGCAAGGTTGAGCAAGATCTGCCCGAAGATGATCCTCGCAACGCTGCCGTCATCGCTGACCTGGTTGGCGACAACGTTGGCGACTGCGCTGGTATGGCGGCTGATATCTTCGAGAGCTACGAAGTAACCATTGTTTCCGCCCTGATTCTGGGCCTGGCTTTGCGAGCCCTCACCGGCCATAATGCCTGGATGATCTATCCACTATTGGTTCGAGGCGTCGGGGTTTTGGCATCCATTGTTGGCACTTATATGGTGCGAACGGAACCGGGAAAACCGGGCGACGCCATGGGAGCAATCTTCAAGGGATTTCTCACCTCTGCGGCCATATCAGTTGTCCTGTTCGGCATCATCGCCTTCCTGTATTTGGACACAGTGCCTGGCGGTTGGTGGCGGCCTTTCCTGGCAACCGCTGTCGGTGTTGCTTTGGCAATTGCCATTGACCGTGTCACTGAATACTTTACCGGGACCCATGGCGCCCCTGTGCAGGAGGTCTATAATTCTACCGACACCGGTTCAGCTACCACGATTCTTTCTGGCCTCAGCCTGGGAATGGAAGCTACGGTGTGGGCTACTCTGACTATCGCAGCGGCGATCGCTGCTTCCATCATCCTCTACTCGGGCGTTGGCCAGAATCCGGCTGAGCAGTTCGTATTTGTGCTCTATGGTGTGGCTTTGACGGGCATCGGCATGCTGACACTGACAGGCAACAACGTCGCAATGGACTCCTTCGGTCCCATTGCCGACAACGCCAATGGCATCGGCGAAATGGCCGGCCTTGAGGATGATGCCCGCCAGATCATGGCAGATCTCGATGCGGTTGGCAACACGACCAAAGCGATCACCAAGGGAATCGCGATTGGTTCCGCAGTCATCGCAGCCGTTGCGCTGTTCGGCGCCTTCATCACCGATGTCGGCCGGATCGATCCGACGGCCCTTCTTCATGGGATTCGCGTTTCCGATCCAAAGGTCTTCGTCGGGTTGCTGATCGGTGGTTCAGTACCATGGCTCTTCTCCTCCCTTTCGATCAAGGCAGTCACCCGGGCAGCCAGCCAGATCGTGCAGGAAGTTCGCCGTCAATTCCAGATCCCCGGGATTTTGGAAGGCACGGTCAAGCCGGACTATGAGCGGCCAGTTGCCATTACCACTTTGGCTGCCCAGAAAGAACTTGCCCCGTTGGCCTGGCTGGCGGTCGGCACGCCAATCCTGGTCGGTCTGGCGCTCAACGTGGAGGCCCTTGGTGGCTTCCTGGCAGGTGTGATCCTTTCCGGTCAGTTGCTGGCGGTCTTTATGTCCGATGCTGGCGGCGCCTGGGATAATGCCAAAAAACTTATCGAGGACGAGCCTACCGATCCAGCCAACGATCTGGGCAAGGGCTCGGAGCGGCACAAGGCCAGCGTGGTCGGCGACACGGTTGGTGACCCGCTGAAAGACACCGCAGGTCCCGCGCTTAACCCGATGATCAAGGTGATCAACCTGGTTAGCTTGATCATTGCACCCATCGTGGTGGCGCAGGAGGGCTTCAGTCTTGGCAGTGCTTTGGTTGTCATCGCTCTGCTGGTGTCTATTGTTTTGGCCATTCGCACCAGCAAGAGAGAGGTTGAACCAATGACCTAACGACGCCATTCGGGCGTGATAGGATGCAAAAGGCTGGGTGAGTCTGAACTCACCCAGCCTTTATGCTAAGAAGATCATTATCTGGTGCGAAAGAGACTTGTCCACACTGAACCGAGGGAAAAGATGAGCGAGCAAGGCCAATCTGAAAGGCAAGATGCGATGGTGCAAGAGCAAGGTAATCTGCCGGCAGCCTATTGTTATGACCCCTTCAACCTGCGGCATCATATGACGGGGCATCCTGAAAACCGGGAGCGCCTGCGGGGAACCTGGGATCTGCTGCAACAAGATGGTGTTTTGCAGAATATGTTGGAGATACCCTCTACACCTGTGAGCGACGAGCGCTTGCTGAGAATCCACACGAAACGCCATCTTTCCCGGGTAAGACAGGCTGCAGAACGGGGCACCCACCTGGACCCGGACACCTACGTTGGATCCGATTCTGAAGAGGCCGCCAGGTTAGCTTGCGGCGGCCTATGCAATCTGGTCAACGCGGTGCTCAGCGGCACAGCTCGCAATGGATTTGCCCTGGTGCGTCCTCCGGGTCATCACGCTACCCCCGATCACGCCATGGGTTTCTGTTTGTACAACAATGTGGCTGTGGCTGCTCGGGCCGCACAGGAAGAGCATGGCGTGGAGCGAGTCTTGATCGTGGACTTCGACGTTCACCATGGGAACGGCACCCAGGATGCCTTCTACCAGGATGGCAGCGTGATGTTCTTCAGCACCCACCAGTATCCCTATTATCCCGGCTCAGGAGACTGGAACCAGACCGGCCTCGGGCAGGGCACTGGCGCGACGGTGAATGTTCCCTTCTCCGCCGGCGTGGGCGACGAGGGGTATCAAAGTGCGTTCGCGCAGATATTGTTGCCCCTGGCTCATCGGTTTCGACCCGATTTGATCCTGGTCTCCGCCGGCTATGATGCACACTGGAATGATCCGTTGGCGAGCATGCAACTTACCCTGACAGGCTATGCCGATCTGGTGGGCCGCTTGATCGAGATGGCAGATGAGTTAAACAATGGACGGATTGTTTTTTCTCTGGAAGGTGGCTATCATCTGGAAGTGTTGGCCCATGCCGTGCTCAATACGTTGCGTCTGTTGAGTGACGGGTCCCAGGAAATCAGTGATCCCCTGGGGCCGTGCCCATGGCCTGACCGGGAGCATCATGAGGTAGTGATGCAGGTGCGCCATGTCCATGGGCTGCGGTGATCCTGCCATCTACAACCACTTGCTGATCTTGGCTGCGTGGGTGACCTCATGTTAAAATGGACTTCACAACCCATAACATTCAGAGATTTAAGGAGAAAAACGTGGAACGAACCCTGGTGATCATCAAACCTGATGGTGTACAGCGAGGCTTGATCGGTGAAATTATCACGCGATTGGAAAGACGCGGCCTGCGAATTGCCGGTATGAAGCTGTTGCAGGTCAGCAATGAGTTGGCGCACACACATTATGCCGTGCATGAGGGCAAGCCCTTTTTTGCCGGCCTGATCCAGTTCATTACTTCGGGTCCTGTGGTCGTGATGGCTCTGGAGGGCAGCAACGCTATCGCGGTGACCCGCAAGACTCTGGGAACGACCTCGCCGGGTCAGGCTGAGCCGGGCACCATTCGGGCAGATTTCGGCATGGATATCGGATTCAATCTCGTTCACGGATCTGATGGTGCTGAGACCGCAGCGCAGGAACTGGCATTATGGTTCGGCGAGAATGAACTGGTGAGTTTCGAGCGAGCCATCGATCCCTGGATCTATGAGTGATACCTGATTCCCGGCCTGATCAGGCCCTACTGGATCTTCAAGACCACCTGTGCGTCCTTCCAGAGCTGCTCGAGGTCATAGAATTGACGGGTGGATTCGTTAAAGACGTGTACGACGACGTCCCCGTAATCGAGTAGCGTCCAGCCGGCATCGGGCTTGCCTTCCGGTGGCCTGAGAGGAAGAATATCCTCTTTTTTGAGATCCGATGCGATCGAATCGAGTATCGCTTTGGTCTGGCGGGTACTATCCGACGTACAGATCACAAAGTAGTCGGCCAGCACCGAAATCTCACGCAGGTCGAGCAACGTGATGGCCGATGCCTGCTTTTCTTCAGCCAATTCGATGATCTTTCGTGCGAGTTCAGATGAGTTCAGAGTGGTATCTCCTGATATGCTGGAACTGTTTTGACCCACTGGCGACCCGAATTTTAGCACAGGGTGGGCGCTAGCACAAAGGAACCGGATCAGGGTGCTTGTTCCCCTTCGATGGTACAACTGGTGTCGATAGGGGAGGGAAGAGAAAGCCCCCATCGGTGCGCCTGGGTTGGTTCCGAAACAGGCTGGCGAGTTGTGGTATGGTCATAGGCTCGACCGGCGATACCGGGCCACTGTAACTCAGCGGCTATCTTCCGGGAAGCGGCGAACTCTGCCGGCAGGGTTGCGTTCAGGTCCCGATAGGGGGAGACCGTACCGACGACCCAGGCCCGTTGGCCTGCGGGAATCTGATTGAGGGCTTCCAGGTTGTTGGCGAAGAGAGGATGCCAACTCAGAGCCTGTTGCCAGTAATAGTTGAATACCGGTGCATCCAATTCGTCGACCCAGAGCGAATCATCCGGCCGGGTTTCTCTCGCCAGCGCGGCAGCAACCTGGTTCCAGGGAGGTTTGGGCGCCGTCAGAATAGTCATCAGGCTTAGCGTCAATAATATAGCAAACAGGCCTGTCGCGAGAATTCCCCACCTGTTTCGGTGTTGGCTGAATGACGGCCTGTCACGTACGATTACCCACGCGGCGGCCACCGCCGCGAAGGGAAGCAGGATGACGAGATGCCTCTTGATAGTGAAGAGCGCTGGCAGCACGCCCAGGATTGCCAACCCTGCGAACAGAACAAGCAGGATGACCCCGGCCGGTAGACTTCGCAACCCATCGCGGGACCGAGGATACCTCGCCAGGATGAAAGCCAGGACAAACGCCAGGCAGATAGCTGCCAGCAAGGTGAAGGAAAGTAATGGTCGGGCCAGCTCCGGCGTCAAAGATACCCCCAGTGCCTGTGCCCGGACCGCCAGAAAATCGGCCTGGTAGGAGAACCTTCTCAGAACCTGCCGTTGAGGTGAGATCAGCCACCAGCCCACGAAGGGCAGCAACAATGCTGCCTGCAACAGCGCCCACCGCAACCCCCTGTTGTGTGGTTGGTTCTTCTCCTGTTCTCTCCAGGGCCAACCGCTGGCGAGAATCAGGTTCAGGCCACCCCAAATGACCAGGGCCCCATACTCCACGAAAAGCGCTGACCATCCAAGGATCAGGTAAATGAAGGCGCTGACCAATCTCGGGTGTTTCCACCAGCGTAATCCGGCCAGCACCATGCCCAGGGCCAGCGTAGTCAGAAGCGCGTATGGACGAGCCTCTTGACTGTACCACACGTGAAGGGGAGCCACGGCAATCAGGGCGGCAGTGGCGATAGCCGCCCACTCTCTCCACCGGCTATCCAGTGAAGCTGGGATAACTTCTCTCGCCAGCGTCCAGGTCAAGGGCACGGCAAGCGCTCCCAACAGCGCTGACGGGAAACGAAGCCACCATTCACTGGTGCCCAGCGTTGTCACTGCGCGCAGCATGAGGTAGTACCCGGGAGGATGAGGGTCGCAGAGTTGCCAGATGAGCCTCTGGAGGGGAAGTTGAGAGAAGAAGTAGCTGCTACCCTCGTCGGGAACCAGCGATTTGCTTCCCAGTGCCAGCAGTCGAAGCAGAAATGCCCCAAGGGTCAGCAGAATCAACAGATAGATGAAAAGGTTAGGAGGTTTGCTCTGGGTCTTCACGAGAATCGCTGTCGCCGGATGATGATGTTGATGCCCCACTGCTCTCGTCCAAACAAGGTCGCGTGAGCAGGTGGGTCGAGACTGCTGCTGCTGCGCCAAACACGGCGAAGCTCAAGGCATACCCCCGCTGGGCCACCAGGGGTGCATCGGTCAGTCCATGGCTGGCATAGGCGATCAGACTGCCAAACAAACCAATGGCCAGCGCGGTCAGATCAGCGGTCGCTGAGTCCTTTTGCTCCCGACTCTGCCAGCTTTTTGATGCAACAACAAGACCGGCCGCCAGAGCCAGAAACATGGCAAGTTGTGCGATCAATCCCGGAATCCCCAGTTCAGCAGCTGTCAACAGGAAGATGTTGTGGGCGTGAATGAACTCCCCGGTGAACTCGTTGAAGAAAGGAGGATAAAGTACCATGACGACCCGTTCGAACATACCAGGTCCCACGCCCGAAAGGCCGAAGTCCCTGACAATCGCCAGGGATCGGATCCACAGTTCAATGCGGCTGGGCAAGGTATCAAGCGACGTGCCTGTTGTCTGTACAGGTTCGAAGAGGTTGGAGACCAGCCATCCAGGCCTGGTTAGCAGAAGGATCACACCTCCGACGATACCGGCGATGACCACGACCATCCACCAGCGCCGGTATCGCAGCAACGGCATCAGCAACAGTGCCACAACCGCAGCAACCCAGGCGCCTCTTGACTGGGTAAGCATCAAGACCAATGCCACCAGAATCACGGCGATGATGGCAAGGATGCGCAGCCAACGAGTCCTGGACCATGCTGCCAGTGCGACTGCCGGCGGCAACAGAATTACCATAGCGCCCCCGGTCAGGTTGGGATGGGTCCCTTCCGATTGCCATGGCAGAAACCTGGTGGGCAGGAAGTCATAGAGGATTGATGGCAGAAGCCCTTTCCCGGGAAACCAGCGTGTGCCTGCCACCATGAGCAAGGCCAGGACAAGCGAACCTGTCAGGAACACCCCCGGCAGATACCGCATCCAGGCGCTGCCGGCCAACCCAGCCAGGCCGTACAAGATTGCCCACCCGGCGATGATCTTGTACACCGCTGGCCAACTGGTCATTGGATCGGCGCTGGCCCAGACTCCCAGCGGCAACAGGAGCAGAAAAAGTAGATTGGGCCAGTCGACAGGGGTTCTCGGTACCAGGGTGCCGCTGCTCAAGGCCCGCCAGGCAAACAGCGTCGCAAGCCCCGCCAGCGCGGCAACGAGGACAGCACCGGGAATGCGACCTGGAAACAGCAACGGGACCGCCAAGGCTGCACAACCCATCAAGAAGGCCAGGGCGCGCCATTCCACAGCCAGGTGTGTTCTGAAATTAGAGGGGGATGTTTCGCCGGCGTGCGTCATGTGAGCCCCACTATAACATATTGCCAGAACTGATGCAAAGCGTTTTACCTGTCGAATGGCATACGGCCTGGCAACGCTAAGCTGACCACTCGATGAACAGGGAACAAGCATAGAGTATGTTGCGTCTGAAACTGAGATGAACCCTGTACCCGGACAACATCAGAAATCACCGAAGAGACCGCATGGCAGAGCTGTGTCATGCTTCTCCTGGTTTGGTGATAATGACCTTTGATGTTAGAATCTCTGCACGTTCTTCAAAAGAACACCCCATTCCAGAAAGGAGGATGCGGTATCTTATGAATATGTTCAAGAAGCCAGGTCTGCCAATTCTCATAGCCACCTTGTTGGTGGTAAGTGTGTTGGCTGCCTGTGCCACCGCAAGTGCCGAAACAATCGTCGAACATGAAGCGGCCGCTGCTCAGAGCAGTGGCGAGACTATCGTCCTGTACGTCGGACCAACCCTGGTTGATTGTGTGGGCGCATCGCCCCAGAAGTGCATGCTCGTCAAACAGAATCCTGAAGACGACTACCAGTATTTCTATGATCAGATCGAGGGCTTCGACTACGAGGAAGGCTACGAATACCAACTGTTGGTCAACGTCCAGCAGGTGGAGAACCCACCGGCCGATGCCTCCAGCCTGAAGTTCACCCTGGTGGAGATGGTCGAGAAAACACCTGTCGATGCCGCCGTTGGCACCGGCGAGTCCGCTGGCAGCCATGAAGGCACCCTTTGGGTGCTTCAATCCTACGCCAACGTTGATGGAGAGACGGTGTCCGTCTTGCCAAATACGCGCGTTACCGCTGAATTCCTGGAAGGTCAAGTTGCCGGGGACACCGGATGCAACCGCTATTTCGGAACTTACGTTCTTGATGGGAGCAACCTGACTGTTGAACTCGGAGGGGTCACCATGAGGGCTTGTCCTGGGCTCATCATGACCCAGGAGAAGGATTTCCTGGATGCACTGGCCAGTTCGGCGACCTATGCGGTCGATGGTGAACAGTTGGAAATTTCCAACACCGACGGTGACGTCGTTCTCACCTTCGCGGCTGATCAGCCCCTGTCTCTGACAGGCACCCCCTGGCAATTGATCTCCTTCAACACCGGCAATGCCCTGTTGTCCAGCCTGACAACCGAGTTGATCACGGCCGAATTCGGTGAAGATGGAAACATGACCGGGTTTGCCGGTTGCAACAATTATACAGCACGCTACCGCACCAAGGATGATAGCATCGAGATCGGTCCGGCGGCCACCACACGCAAGATGTGTGCGGAGCCGCAGGATGTGATGGAAACGGAAGCAGGCTATCTGGCTGCCCTGGAGCGAGCTGCCAGCTACCAGATCGAGGGAATCGAGCTGACTCTGCTAGACCAGGATGGCACGCGGGTTGCAATCTATCGGGCTTCAGGCGAGACAGCGGAAGTTGCACCTGATACTGAAGTGATTGCACCAGCAGTTCCCGTGGCAGAGCCAACACCGGAGGTAGTGGACACCTATCACGCCCTGCTGCCGTCGGCCGACAGCCGGGGCCGCGTGGTTGAGCTCGATTTGATGGATGATGGCAGCGCTACGCTGATCATCGATTACCTCAATGATGAGCCACCGATTGTTGAGACGGGCACCTGGCAGGCTAACGACGATGGCACAGTGACTCTCACATTGCTTGCCATAGATGATCGTGCCCTTAACGATCCCGATGTGATCACCTTCGAAACAGACGGGGATAACTTGCGGGCGGTTGACTATGACGCGGAGCTTTACGGCTCGGCCGGCCTGCCGCTCAGCAGACAAGGGGACTACCACGAGCAGATCGAAGGCGCGAAGCGTGCATTCCTGATACTTGATCTGGAAGCAGGCTTCCCGCTGGATCCCTTCTTCGTCAGTGTCAACGGTGGCGGTGAGCTGGATGCCAGCACCTATGTGGATGGCTGCACCGGCTTCGTGCATAAGGATCCAATTGTCAGCGTTGATTGGGAAGGTGAAACCGACTTCATCGAGGTCTTCTTCTACAGCGATCATGACCCGACCTTGATCATTCAGAAGCCGGACGGCAGCTTCGTCTGCAATGACGATGCCAATGCCCTGCTTCTGGATCCGGTCGTCGAGATGGCGAATCCTGAGAAGGGTATCTATAACATCTGGGTCGGTAGTTACCACGAGAATCAGTTGATTCCCGGTGTGTTGGTGATTACGACGCGACCCGATGTGAACATCGGAACCTTCACCCTGGACGGGCTGGTCAGCCGTGAAGCCATCCCCGAGGTTTTGCAGACGCCTGAAGGGCGCAAGGCTGCGGAAGAGTTGCTGGCCATGATCGAAGCCCGGCAAGGCGACATCGAGAAGCTGACCTCTGGCAGCGAGCCGAAGCAGGTGGATATCACCGCCGAGGGCGATGTTGCTGCCTTTGAGTTCGACATCGAAGGTGCGATCTGTAACGGACATATCGGGGAAATCCCTGACTACGTCTTTGACTGGTCGGGTACCGATCCTTTTGCCGTGTACTTCGAGGGTAATCAGGATGCGACCCTGGTTTTGGTCCAGCCTGGCGGCGCTGTGGTCTGCAACGACGACGCAGTTGCCGGGGAAAACCTCAATCCCTACGTGGTGCTCGAACAACCCCCTGAGGGCCTGTACGCCATCTTCGTCGGGCGAATCGATCCGGAGACCCCGGTCACAGGCCAATTGACGATCGCCGGAATTCCTGACGCGGACGTCGATGTCCTGGAACCGGCCGGCGAGTAAGCTGGGAGCTTTCGATGACTAACTCAACTATGGTTAAACAAGGAGCCTGAATGATGAAACGCTTCTTTCTGATACTGATAATCGTGGCGCTCCTGGCGGTGATCCCCCTGGCAACTACGGACGTGGGGGCCCAGAGCGGAAACCAGTGGCGCGCCGACTACTACCCCAATCTGGACTGGGCAGGCAATCCGGTCTTCACCCAGGTTATTCCCTACCTGAACCTGAATTGGGGTGCAGGGGTACCTGGGCCCAACATGCCGGCCGACAACTGGACGATGCGGGGCACTTCCGATGCCTACTTCTACAGCGGCGTCTATCGTTTCTCGGCATTGGCTGACGATGAGGTTTTGCTGATGATCGACAACGCGGTCTATCTGGACACGCGAGGTAAAGGTCAGTCCGGCAAAAACCAGATGATCGACGTTACCATGACCCAGGGAACCCACCACGTTCAGGTGGATTTCCGGGAGTACACCGGGAACGCCTATATCACGATAAACTGGGAGCTGATCAAGGGCCCAACACCTCCTCCGCCATCCTCCTCCTGTCCCTATCCACCAGCGTCGGCGCCAAGCGTGCAGACGCAATTTGGTGACTATACACCCTGCATTCAGAGCGGCTCACACCAATCGCAGTGTTATGTTTCAGACGGTGCATGGGATTCACCCAATCAGGGTTCCATTCAGATGGAGCCAAAGATCACCATCTGGGGCAATTGCCAACCGGCAGACAGCGATACGACCTGGGCACTTGACTGCTCAACAGATCCGTGGAAGACCCAGAACTACCGTTGTTCGAAGACTCTGTCAGGGTGGTTCCCCTCTTAGAGCTATGAACTGACCCCCGGTGCGTCAACGGGACAAAATCGAATCAACCGCACCCGAGAGTCGACTCTCGGGTGCGGTTTGTATTTTCAACAGTGTTGCACCTCGCCCCCGCCCGGATAAACGTACGGTTTGCGAGACAGATCCTGGATACGTCAGTGAGGTCAGGTCAGCTTGTTTCAGGTGCAGCAGGAAACTCGACAGGCTCAACTGTTTCCTCTTCGGGAGAGCTTTCCACTTTGGGTGGCTCGCCCCCATTTGCCACCAGCGTGAAGTAGTCCCAGGCAGCTTTGCTGACGTCAGCCATGATGCTGCTGCTCAGGTCCCACTCGACCCAACCGAATTTGTGGATAAAGACGGCGACGACATAAGGACCTGCCGGACTCCAGACGATGGCTGCATCACTGTGGCTGTCCTCTACAAAACCGTGCTTGTGGACCATCCTTACATCGGGTGGAAGACCTGTTTCCAGTAGAATGTCCTTTTTGTTCAAGTCCATGAATTCCAGCATCTGGCTGCACTCGTCCGCAGTCAATTGATCTGGATAGATTGCCAGCAAAGTCCCCCCACCTTCACTACACTGAACAAGCCACTCGAGCAACAAGGCACTGTCTTTGGCCGTAGTCTGCATGTGTTTGTCGGGCGCCGTGGAAACATCGGTGCGGCTATTGGCAGGAGTAGAGTAAGTTTTGGGCAAGGAGTCTTTGTCGTAGGGTGTGGCCATGAAACTGTTCTCCAGACCCAGGTTACGCAGGGTAGCGGTGACCCGATCCGCGCCACTCCATTCATCACCGATATTGCCCCCCCCGATCAATCGCAACAGCAGATTGGCTGTAAAATTGCCGCTCAGGCCCATGGTGCTGGTCAGTAGCTTGGTGGTCTCCACGCCAGGCCCCTTTCCCAGCACGCTGCGGTAGAGTTCCGCCATGATCGGTACCTTCATGGTACTCATGCCGGCGAAGGCAATATCGGGATCGACGCTGACCTCCTCATCTCCCCCCACCTGGCGCACGAAGATACTCACCAGACCGGGGAACTGATCGGCGCGATTGGCCAGAAGGCGCTCCAGCTCCTTGATAGTGGGCGGTGGTGGCGGAATCTCCACCAATACGAGATGTGCCTCACGCTGCACTGGATCCTCCAGCGCGTCCAATAGACCTGGCATCGACAGGTTCGGTTCCAGTTCCAAACCCGGTTTCCCTGCCTGGAACATGAAGGTGGATGTATATGGGGTGCCCGGCACCAGGGCCACCCCGGAGGGAGGACGCGGCTCCTGGTCGAAATCCTGAGCCACCTCGTAGAACCAGGCACCCAGCTTCTCTTCGTCCAACGTGTATTTCAACGGGATATCGAGTGGGTCGGGAGGGTGGTCCATCAACTGGCTGGGAAATGGACGCCAGAATCCCAATCCCTCTCCAAAGGGCACCGCTTCGGCGATCATCGCGTTGACGTCTGGTTGGAAGCCGATGTCCTCTGGATAGAGGATAATGCGTTCACCATCGTAATAGACGGCAACCGGCTGCATGAAGGTCTCGTGCAAATTGCCGGCGATCTCCTCCAGGTCCTGGCCCGAGGGATCGAGACCTGCCAGTGAAATCCCCCCGGGCAGTGGTCCCTGGCTGTTGTAATACGCGAGGGCACTGGGGCCCAGCAAAACAGCCACGGCCACAAGGATCACGAGAAGGAGCAGCAGTAGATTGCGCATCACTCCCACTCGATAGTTCCAGGCGGCTTGCTGGTGATGTCGTATACCACCCGGTTTATCCCTGCTACCTCATTGACGATGCGGTTGCTGATGCGAGCGAGCAGGGCATGAGGAAGCCGCGCCCAATCGGCGGTCATGAAATCATCTGTTGTCACCGCCCGAAGGGCTACCACATCAGCGTAAGTGCGATTGTCTCCCATGACGCCTACGCTCTTGACCGGCAACAAGACGGCAAAAACCTGGGCAGTCTTTCTATATAAGCCAGCCTCCCGCAGTTCTTCCAGCAGAATGGCGTCGGCCTGGCGCAGGGTCTCCAGCCGTTCCCAGGTGACTTCTCCCAGGATACGTATGGCCAATCCCGGACCAGGGAATGGGTGTCGCCAGACAATCTCCTCCGGTAGGCCCAGGGCTTCGCCGACTGCACGAACCTCGTCCTTGAACAGGAGCCGAAGAGGCTCGATCAGGGTGAAAGCCATATCCTCTGGCAATCCCCCTACGTTGTGATGGGTCTTGATGGTACGTGCGGCCCGTTCTTTGCCGCCGCTGGCGCTCTCGATCACATCGGGGTACAGCGTGCCCTGGGCCAGGAATCCGATAGTCTCTCCGGAGTGTTTGCCGTCCCTGGACCAATCTAACGCAATACGGGCTGCTTCTTCCTCAAAAACACGGATAAAACGATGGCCAATCTGGCGCCGCTTCTGCTCAGGATCGCTGACTTCGGCCAGGTCCGCGAGAAAGGCCTCAATGGCATTGACCGCGACTAATTGCATCTGCATGTTTCGTTCGAATGTGTCGATCACTTGCTGCGCTTCGCCAAGGCGCAGCAACCCATGGTCCACGAAAAAGCATGTCAATTGATCGCCGATCGCTTCATGAAGCAGGGCCGCCACCACCGACGAGTCGACCCCGCCCGATAGACCACAGATCACATGCTGCCCTCCAACCCGTTCGCGAATACACAGCACGCTTTCCTCGATGAAATTGCTGGCAGTCCAATCGGGGATGGCGCCACAGATATCCACCGCGAAGGCGCGCAACATCTCGGATCCTTGGGGCGTGTGGGTTACTTCAGGATGGAATTGCAAGCCGTAACAGCTGCTTTCCTGGTCTCCTATGGCTGCGCAGGGTGAATTTTGCGAGGTAGCCAGGACCTGCCAGCCCGGCGGCAAGGCCTCGAGTCGATCGCCGTGGCTCATCCAGACAGACATGGGATTGGCGACCGGGGCATGGGATTGTGCGGTTGCAGTCGAACTGCCCTCCCGCTCGGTCCGCTCGCCAATCCTGGCAAACAGCGCATTGTCCGGCTGCAGCAACTCTATATCGGCCGGCCCGTACTCACGGGCGGCAGCCGGAGCCACGCGGCCACCCAGGTTGTGAGCCAGAAGTTGCATGCCGTAACAGATGCCCAAAACCGGCAGGCCCGACTCGAGAACATAGGAGGGCAGGGCTGGCGCGCCAGGCTCGTAGACACTGGCCGGGCCACCGCTGAGAATGAAACCCTTGATGGTCCTGTTAGCCAACACCTCTTCAGCGGGTTCATCCCAATAAACCAGTTCTGAAAAGACGTTCTGCTCTCGCACCCGCCGGGCGATCAGCTGGGCGTATTGAGAGCCGAAATCGAGCACGATAATGGTGTCGTGGGGCATGATAGAACTGCCATTTACTCCAGAGCTCTTGGGGACTCGTGCAATCTTAATCCTGAAAAACGATCCTGCCGTTGTCCATATTGCTGATAATGGCCAGGGATTCGATGGGCACTTGCCAGTGGCCAAGGTCGTTCCTGCCGCTTTCGAAGGACTTTTCGATGACAGCGCCGATTCCAACCATGGTTGCACCAGCGGTTAAAACCAGGCGAGCCATAGCTTCGATGGTTTTACCGGTAGCCAGGAAGTCGTCGATCACCAGCACACGGTCTCCAGGTCCGAGGAACTCTGGCGAGACGGTTAATGTTACCTCCCGGCCTTTGGTGTGGCTGGGTGCGGTTTCGACTATGGCATTGGGGTGCATGGTGATCGGTTTTGTCTTGCGCGCGTAGACGACCGGTACTCCCAGGGCCAGGGCTGTGGTTAGCGCAGGCGCAATGCCGCTAATCTCCGCGGTGAACACCTTGTTGGGTTGAAGGTGAGCAAAGCGGGCTGCAAGCGCTCCACCCACAGCCAACATCAGGGTGGGATCCACCTGGTGGTTGATGAAGCTGTCAACTTTCAGGATGCCGTTCCCCAAATTGACGCCGTCGCGCCGAATGCGTTCCTTGAGGATTTCCACAGGAGCTCTCCTCTACTAATAAAGCGAAAAGGGTAACTGAACAACTTGTGCTGAGTTGCAAACATTGTAGCCCACGGTGACGTGCACGGCAAGTTCCCTCCTTTTATGTACTCAAAAGTACTCAGCAATTCTCAATATGCAGGGGAGTCGAGGCTGTACGAAGTCCCCACTTTTCTGGGTTAGCCGGGTTGATCTTGCACAAACTCAGCTGACAAACCGCCTGACCCAAAGAATGGGGGCTACGCACAGGCTAGACTCCAGCCCCCAGATTCGTCATATTGAGAATTGCTGCTTTGTACTTCCAGCTTCCTAGAGGAAATTAGAGGGACCTGGTCGACTTCATGGTATAATCCAACCAACCGCAACAGTGGCGGTCCTTGGGAAAAGGCAGGTCTGTGGCTAAACTGATTCGCTGAACCACTGGTTTGCCATTCCCCACTAATTCGAGGAGACTTGTCAATGGTGACATACCTATTGGATGGCCAACACTTGACGATAGAAGATGTCGTGGCAGTGGCAGCAGCGCCACCAAACACGGTCAAGCTTGATCTGACGGCAGATGCGCGAAAGAGAGTGGCTCGATCCCGAGAGGCCGTGGAGGATTTCGTGCAGCGCCGTCAGGTGGTCTATGGGATTACCACCGGATTTGGCGCATTCTGTGACCGGTTCATCGATCCCGAGCAAGCAGCACAGCTTCAGCGCAACATCGTGATGAGCCATGCGGTCGGAGTCGGGGATCCTCTGGAACGGCAAGAGGTGCGGGCCATGATGCTGATTCGCGCCAATACCCTGGCAAAAGGCTATTCCGGTTGCCGGCAGGATCTGATCGATCTTTTGCTGCGCATGTTGGAGCAAGGGGTTCACCCAGTGATCCCCCGACAAGGTTCTCTGGGAGCCAGCGGAGACCTGGCGCCCCTGGCCCACATGGCCCTGGTGATGATAGGATTAGGGGAAGCGGAGTATCAGGGAGAGATCATGCCCGGGGCAACTGCCCTGGCGGTTACCGGGTTGGCACCAGTATCCTTGCAGCCCAAGGAGGGACTTGCATTGACCAATGGTACAACCTTGATGGCCGCTCTGGGGTCCCTGGCAGTAGTTGAGGCGGAGAACGCCGCCAGCATCGCCGACATCGCAGGCTGCCTGAGCCTGGAGGCCTTGCACGGCACAGCGACCGCGTATGATCCGCGGCTTCAGGCTGTGCGTCCCCATCCCAGAGCCGGGGAGTGTGCGGCTCATCTGCGGCGCCTGTTGGGGGGATCGACCTTTGTACGCGATGTCGCCGTGGACGTGGCGGGACCGCAAGCGAACGTTTCCCGGGAGCCGCAGGATGCCTATACCTTACGGTGTATCCCCCAGGTGCACGGCGCGTGTCACGATGCAATCAAATACGCGCGCTGGGTGGTAGAGATCGAACTCAACGCCGCCACGGACAACCCACTGATCTTCGTCGACGAGCAGAGCGGTCAAGTGGATGTCATAAGCGGAGGCAATTTCCATGGCGAGCCCCTCGCTATTGCCTTCGACTATCTGGCCCTCGCGCTGACGGAGTTGGGCAATATGTCGGAGCGGCGATTGTGTCGATTGACCGACGGGGCCAGCAATCGACACGTTCTTCCCGATTTTCTGACAGCCGAAGGAGGGTTGAACAGCGGCTTCATGTTGGTCCAATACACAGCAGCTGCTCTGGCTTCGGAGAACAAATCGCTTTCCCATCCTGCCAGCGCTGATACGATCCCTACCAGTGCCAACTGGGAGGACCACGTCAGCAATGGGCCGATTGCGGCCCGCCAGGCGCGACGGGTGCTTCGCAACGTAGAGACCATGTTGGCCATCGAACTGATGGCAGCCGCCCAGGGTATCGATTTTCGACGCGAGGCGTTGCCTGATGCAACATTGGGACGCGGTACCCTGGTGGCTTACGATCTGATTCGCCAGGAGGTACCCTTTCTGGAGCAAGACGCGGTCATGTATCCTCACATTGAGGCCTCGCGTCGCCTGGTGGCAGAGGGCAGATTGCAGGCAGCAGTGCGCGATGCCTTGGATTCGTGACTGGTTTGCATCGCGGTGGCGTCGAGGATGTAGGGGGCGTGGATGACGGTTTTCTGACCGTTCTCTTTGTTCAACAGGGTAACGGACAACATCCGGTCACCGTCGGTCTCGGCAAAAATGGGTCGATGGCGCAAGAGCACCTCTATTTGCCGGCCAGAGCGGTAGGGGGCCAGCATCTCCTCCAGCGCGGCCAGAGCTACGCGTGGTTCGTGACACAAGGGGCTGACGCCGCCCAGGCCCGGATTGAGATTCACATCGGCGCGGGCCGCAGGTGTGAGCGGGTAGTTTCGCCGGTAATAATTACGAATCTTGTACCGGAGTTGGCGATAGCTGGCCGTGCAGCCGGTGGTCTCGATCCAGGGATGTTCATCCGGCGGTACGGCCTGGGCCGTCAATTGGCCGCCCATCCAATCGGTTTCTTCGGTCATGATGACTTTTTTACCCAGGCGCAGGGCAGCCAGCGCTGCGCCCACACCGCCCAAACCGGCGCCTACAATCAGAATGTCTGTTTGTTGTTCTTTCATTGGTATGGATTTTCCGTCGGTTTTGAGCTCGGTACCGGGTTTAGGGCAACCCATCATACCCTTGCCTGCTGGATTCACGCTCGATGCCCAGGAGGAACGTATGGTAGAAATCCTCTTCTTCGCAAGGGGAATTGGGCTTGTAGGTCAAGACACTGATCAAGCGGCTACTACGTATTCTAAACGTATATCATACTTCAATATTTGCTGTCAACAGCCCCCCGGCGACGCTAGATCGGGTTTCAGCGACGATGGAGCGGAATTCGGGTAGTTAGAAAGTACTAACCTTGCCTTAATGCTTCATTAAGGTTGGCGCACTAGAATATGGTTAAGTCGTTCGGTAAGACGAATGATGCTCCTTCCTTCCTCCTTGCGGGGCGGTGGTTTGGGACGGACCGCCGCCCCTCTTTCTTTTCTACACATTTTGCCTTTACTTTGCCAAAGAGATATAATCTCGCAGCGGAACAGGTCAATCCTGTTCTGAAAAGTTTGCATTTTGGAGGCACCCGTGAGTAAGGAAACAAGCGCTTCTCCGGTAGCAGCAGATGTCGAAAGCCTGAAGTCTCAGGTCAAGGCACTCAAGGAGGCGATCCGCCGTCTTGAACTGCACATGGAAGAAATCGAAGAGGAACTCGCTTCGTTACGCAATTTGATCTAGCGCCGTTAAATCGCTGATCCAATTGAGTTAGAAGCCAGCCTTCCGCGCTGGATGTAGACCGATTGAGGCCTGCATCCAGCGCGGTTTGCTTTCTCCGTTGACCGATCCGTAACCCAGGCGGTAGCTCATGCATCCAAGAAGTGCCGAGGGCAGACAAGAGTCTGGCTGCCCAGGTTGAAACAAAAAAGAACACCGATTATTGCATTATGCAGGAATACAGGAAATAGGAGTGAACAATGGCATTGTTAACAGAACAAGACGCCGCTGCCGTCAAAGAGCAATTTGATGAGGCGCTGAGCCAACCGATAAAACTGGTCATGTTTACCCAGGAGTTTGAGTGTTCCTACTGCCGGGAGACACGGGAGATTCTGGAGGAACTGGCGGGACTCTCTTCACTGATCACCGTCGAGGTCTACGACTTCGTCGAGGACAAGGAATTGGCCGATCAATATGGCGTGGACAAGATACCGGCGGTCTTGGCGTTGGGGACTGGTGAGGATGGCGACATCGACTTCGGCATTCGCTTCTTCGGCATTCCCAGCGGCTATGAGTTTGTGAGTCTTCTGGAGGCCATCAAGTTGGTGGGCGGTGGCGACGTCGAGTTAAGCCAGGCAACCCTGGACAAGTTGGCAACTCTGGAAGAGCCATTGCACCTCCAGGTATTTGTGACGCCGACCTGCCCCTATTGCCCCCGGGCGGTAGTGCTGGCGCATCAACTGGCTTTTGCCAGCCCGAAGGTGACTGCAGATATGGTGGAAGCGACCGAATTCCCCCACCTGTCAAACAAATACAATGTGATGGGTGTACCTCGAACCATCGTCAATGAGGACACGCACATCGAGGGCGCGGTCCCAGAGCCAATGTTGATGGCTCGCCTGCCAATCGGCGACTGAATTCATCACACACCCCCTGTTTGAACCGGGCGCGTGCGTTCCAGGGAACCCATTCGCCCGGTTTTTGATTCCCGGCTGTATCGACTGAGGCAGCAAACATGAGTCTCTCTGTTGGACAGGGTGAACTGCTGAGAGTATAATGAAATCGCAGGTATGGTTGCGGAGGATTGGCCTGCTTGGTGTATTGTTGCCTTGAAATACATTGAACGATCCGTGGACAAGGAGTGAACGAGTAGATATGTCCGATCGCGCTTCTCCTCGCGATATTGCGTTGGCGGCGCTGATGATTGCCTTGGTAGCCGTTGTAACCCGTTTCCTGATCGTGCCGATCGGACAAGGGTTCTTCAATTTTTCCGATACCGCCGTCTATTTCGCGGCATTCACTTTTGGTCCATGGATTGGCTTCGTAGCAGGCGGCGTTGGCGGCGCCATTGCCGATCTCTCGGCGGGTTATCCCAGTTTTGCTCCCCTGACCTTTCTTGCCCATGGCTTACAGGGCCTGGTGGCCGGATGGCTGGTGAGGCGGACTCTTGGCTCTTTGTTTCAACGGATGATCATCGGTTTGATTGGTGGCACCGTAGTTATGGCGGGTGTTTATTTTCTGGGCGAGTATTTCTTTTTGATCTGGGGGGGTCCACCTCAGGCAGTTACTGAATTACCCTTCAATCTGCTTCAGAATGTAATAGGCGGCATCATCGCCATTCCCCTTTCTTTCTTTGTTCGGCGGGCCTATCCTCCTCTGTCTCGTTATACCGACCCACCGCAGGAATAAACGGCCTTGATGTCCGCCATCGTTCTGGACGACGTAAGCTTCGCCTATCCCTCCTATTCATCCGACACACCCCCCTCCAATCTTTTGCGGGGGCTGTCCCTTTCTGTTCCCAAGGGCCAGCGTATAGCTGTGATGAGCGCTATCGGCGCTGGCAAGACCACCCTGGCGCTCATTCTGACCGGCCTGGCCCCTGCCATGACAGGCGGAAAACTGCAAGGTTCTGTTTCTATCGACGGGCTGGATGCTCGCCTGATGTCGGCCGCTGAATTGAGCACCCACGTGGGACTGATTTTCCAGGAACCGGAACGGCAGTTGTTCACTATGGCTGTGGACCAGGAAGTTGCCTTTGGTCTGGAGGGCCTGGCCCTGGCACCTGTCGAAATTAGAGAGAGGGTGGCATGGATCCTTGACCGTACCGGGCTGACCGGTTTGGAGGACCGGCCACCATGGCAACTGTCTGGAGGCGAAAAGAAACGTCTAGCCATTGCTGCCGTACTGGCCATGGAACCCTCCGTCCTGGTACTGGACGAGCCCATGGCCGGATTGGACCCTCAGGGGCGTCGTCAGGTTGCCAGGCTGCTGGCAGAACTGACCGGCATGACGCAGGTGGCCTTGGAAAAAAACGCTGAATTTGTTGCTCGCTGGGCCGATCGCGTTGTCGTTCTGGCTGATGGCAAGATCGCCATGGATGGTACGCCCCACGTCATCTTTCGAGACGTAGCCTCTCTGAAGGAACTGGGGATTGCCGTTCCGCAGATTGCCGAGCTGGCAGATCGACTGAGGCAGGCCGGTGAGCAGGTGGACTTTCTTACCGCCCAGGCTGCTTTTGATCGGCTGCCGCAGCAGTCATCTGACACAGGGCCGGTGACCATGCCAGCCGTCGATTGTGGGGAAAAGGCCGATGCCTCGCCCGAGCTTCGGTCCGGTGCAATAGACATTCGCGAGCTCGTATTCAGTTACGAAGACGGCCCTCGTGCACTTGACGGAGTCGCGCTTCAAGTGCCGGCTGGACAGTTTGTGGCAATCGTGGGGCCTAATGGCAGTGGAAAGAGTACCCTTGCGCGCCACTTGAATGGCCTGCTTCGTCCCCAATCGGGAACGGTCAGCGTCAATGGCTTGCCCACCGAGGGGAGGCATGTCGGTGATCTTGCCAGGGATGTGGGCTATGTGTTTCAGAATCCCGATCACCAGATCTTTGCTGCGACGGTACGGGAGGAGATAGCGTTCGGCGCCAGCAACCTGGGCTTTTCGGGCGATGCTCTGGAATCACGGGTCGACCAGGCACTTTCGGACTTTGGCCTGGAAGCAGTCGCTGAAACACCCCCGGCGA
Source organism: Chloroflexota bacterium (assembly GCA_034717495.1). Classification (NCBI taxonomy): domain Bacteria; kingdom Bacillati; phylum Chloroflexota; species Chloroflexota bacterium. The sequence goes on from JAYELL010000025.1 coordinate 56,338, forward strand.
TCCTCAACTATGGCATGCGCAAGCTGGTTACGACAGCCTCCGTATGGGTCATGCAGCCATCTATCTGGGTGTTGGACGAGCCCTTTGTCGGTCTTGACGGCCGCTATACAGGCGTATTGAAACAGCATCTGCAGTCGCTCCATGAGGACGGTTATACCATCGTGTTAATAAGCCACGATTTAAGCATCGTGGCTGAGGTCGCCGAGCGGCTGGTTGTTCTCAATCGAGGAGAGGTTGTGATGGATGGATCGGTGGCTTCGGTCCTGGCCAGGACGGGGGAGTTGGCTCGCTACGGCCTTCGTCCACCACCCATCACGCGTCTTTCCAGGCAACTCGCTCCCCTGGGGTTTCCCCACCCGATTCTGACGGTGGATCAGTTTATGCAGCAACGGCGATCCTATTCAGAGGCTCTTGTCCAGGGTTAACCCCTGTTGTCAATCATTATGCTCTTTGACCTATACACGCATCCGGAAGGCTGGCTTCATCGCCTGGATCCTCGCACCAAGATCGCTATTCTGCTCTTTGGTTCGGTGCTATTCGTCGTGATCAACAATGTGTGGTTGTTGGCAGGGCTGCTGGTGATCGTTCAATTGATGTTGCTGAGCTCGCATGTGCCTTTCCATGACATCGTTCGGGCGTGGCGACAATTGCTCAGGCTGATCGTCGTCGTCGTGCTGCTGTGGCCCTTTTTCGCCAGAACTGGCGACCCTGCGCTGTTTTCCATAGGCCCACTCACCGCAACCAGAACAGGTATCCTGATGGGTGTCACCACAGCCATGCGCATCGTGGGCACCTCGTTTCTCTTTTATCTCATCCTCTTTACGACCCGTCAAAATGACCTGGTGGCCGGGTTGCGTCGACTCGGGCTGCCTTTCGAGTGGGCACTGACACTGGCAACCGCTCTACGATTCATTCCCTCCTTCTCCGCAACCATCACCCAGATCCAGGCCGCTCAGGCTGCACGCGGCTGGCAGGTAGATCGCGGGGACCTGATTGGGCGTTTTCGGGGCATGATCCCGGTGTTGACAGCCCTCATTATCAGCATATTACGTACCAGCGATACCCTGGGAATGGCGCTGGCAGCCCGCGGTGTGGGCAGTGGACGCCCCCGCACCGTGTGGCAAGACGTGAAGATGCAGCCTCTGGATTGGATCGTGCTGGTGACCATCGGCTTTTTTTTCGTTTCTCTTTTGATCGCTCGGCTGAGATTCGGAATGGGCGCCGAACTCGTGGACGTGTTCTAGGCTCATGCAGGAAGCGACCCTCTGTTTACTTCTGCAGGAAGGAAACCCTGGCGTACTCTTGTTGGGGAAGAAAAAGCGCGGTTTCGGTAAAGGAAAGATAGTCGGTTTTGGCGGCAAGATTGAGCATGGAGAGACCAGTGCCATGGCCGCAGTACGGGAACTGGAGGAGGAAACAGGCCTTCGCGTGCGAGAGGATGAGTTACACCAGCTTGCCCGCCTGACCTTCCTGTTCCCTGCCAGGCCTGAGTGGAACCACCTGGTGGCTGTCTATGTGACGACCATCTGGCATGGCGATTTGACCGAGAGTCACGAAATCACGCCGGCATGGTTCCGACTCGATGCGATCCCCTTCGAAGAAATGTGGGATGACGCCTATTACTGGATGCCCTACGTGTTGAACGGGAAACGTATCCAGGCCACCTTCACCTTCAATGATGACAACGAATCCGTTGACCGTTACGTGATCGAGCCGTGGACTGGCAAAACAGACACAGTGAGAAAATCAGGTCCTTCAACGAGCGGGGTTTAGGGCAGAAGACCGGCCTGGCTGAGACCGCTGAACAACTCCTGTGCCATGAGCCGGTGCCCCTCTTCGCTGGGATGGCCCATATCGAGAAAGACAGAGAGGTCGGGTCCGCTGGCAGCGCGCATGGCAGGCAGGGGATCGACCACGATCCAGCCATTTTGCGCTGCCCTGTCGCCAATTGCCTCTTGAAAGAGGGTATCGTCGATCCATGTCCGCGAGTCCTCGATGCCAGTATCTATCTGCCAGCGCATTGGAGAGACCAACAACACCAGCGGGACATCCTGTTCAGTGACCGTGGCCTGGATATCATCCAGTAGCTGGGTCGTCCGATCCCAGCATACCTCGCTTGAATCGATCTTCCAGTCGCTGCCACAGGGTTCGTCGCTGCTGCCAGCCTGGTTGGATGATAAAACCCGTTGTGCCAGCCGAGCCAACATGCTGTAACGCGCCAGTCCTTTTTCGCCTCCCCTGTCCCAACCGAGCGTTCCCCACAGGTTGTCTGCTGCGTCGTTGAGATGTAATTGCACGACGACAACATCTGGCTTGAGATCCATTCCGTTGGCATCCAGCCACAGCGCTTCCTGCCATGTACTGTAACCGCTAACCCCAGCGTTGATAACTTCGAATCCCTGGTCCGGGCTTAAGGTAGCCAACAGACTGGCCAGCTGGCTGGGAAAGGTATCCTCGCCACGTACCCCCCAGCCGAAAGTGACTGAGTCGCCCAGGATGAGGATGCGATAGCTTCCCGCCGGCTTTGGATCCAGTACCTCCGGTGAACGCAGGCCGATGCTGTTGATGCGAATGGGAATATTGGCGCGTCCGACCTGCTCCATGATCTCATCAGGGAAAAAGCCCGACCAGTTGGGCATCATTTGATGGTGAAATCTGTCATCGCCGATGTATAAGGGCTGATTACCACCTGGATCTTCCAGAGAGACCTGATCCTCGATCTCCTCCGGTGTGGGAATGTCCGCCAGGGTTGGCGCCAGATTGACCACGCCGACGCTGTCTGCCAGGCGCACCAATCCTTCCGCAAGGAAGAGGGAAACCACTATGGAGAAGAGTAGAATCGCCAGACCGGGCAGAAGTTGCCGTGCGGATCCTGTCTCAGTCTGTTCCGGTTCCGTTTCGTGTACGTTCTGGTCAGCTTGCTGTGCCATTGAGCCTTTCTTCAGGGATGCTTACATCCAGGAGATGTGTGGTGTGAATGTGCCGTCGGGTACGGGTTTCGGCGCGCAATACCAGGGATTCCGTCTCGGCCACCGTGCCATGGTATATCGCACCGGAAAGCAGCAAGCCGTCGGTGATACCGGTAGCGGCAAAAAAGATCTCGTCGGTTCTGACCAATTCGTCGCAGTCGACGACCTGTTTTGGATCGAGTCCCGCGGCTTGAACAGCAGTCCACTCAGATTCGCTTTGTGGGGCCAATCGACCCAGCATATGCCCGCCCAATGACTTCACTGCACAGGCCGAAATGACACCTTCTGAAATGCCTCCAACTCCCATGAGAATATCAACATTGGATGTGGGGTGAGCCGCTATCAGAGCGCCGGCAACATCGCCATCGGAACGCAGAAGAACCCGAGCGCCGGCAGAACGTATCTCTTCCACCAAATCTCGATGCCGGGGGCGATCCAGAATGAAGACCACCAGGTCCCGTACCGATTTTCTTTTTACCCGGGCTACCAGGGCAAGGGTCCAGGCAGCAGGTGCGTCCATGCATTCCGGAACCAGTGCGTCGGCCGCAGCATAATCTACCACGATCTTTTCCATGTAGGCGGCCGGTGCAGGTGCCCACATGGTATCCCTTGGCGCTACCCCGACAACTGAGATAGCGTCCGAATACCCCAGGGCCAAACGATTCCTGCCATCGATGGGATCGACGACAACGTCCACTTCCGGCCCCTCACCGTTTCCGACGCGGGTTCCACTGTCCAACAGGGAATGTTGGCCAAGTCTACCCTCCTCGCCAATTACAATCCGCCCTTCCATCGAAAGAGAGTTCAACGCGCGAAACATGGCTTCAGAGGCTTCATTGTCTGCCGCATCAGGGTTTCCGAGACCCATCCAGCGTCCGGCTTTCAGGGCAGCTGCTTCGGTAACCCTAACCAGATCCAGACCCAGATTACGGGGGGGATGATCTGACATCATTATAACTCCTGTGAGCAAAGTTGGCGAAAATCGTCCACTTTTAATCAACTGCTTCCAGTAGCTTCGCTGCTTCCCAGGCCACCAGCCCACCCTCCAGAACCATCACGTTCTCGTAGCCCTCGCTTCGTAGTTTCTGGGCTGCCCGGGTACTGCGACGGCCAGTTTGGCACGTCAGCACGACCGGACGATCCGACGGGATTTCGACCCCGTTCATCAAAATCTGGGGCAACGGCAGAAGCTCAGCCTGGGGAACATGTGCTCGACGGTACTCCCTCGGTTCCCTTACGTCCAGGACCAGGGGTGGACCCTCGCTGCTCAGCTCTTTCCACAGATCCGCGGGAGCGATGGTGGGAATCGAGCTAGCGGGAACAGCGGTGTGGAGCGCAGGATCCACCGGCAGCGTGCGTTTCGGGAGGTTTTGGCATTCTTTGAAGACCCGAACCTCACATTCATAGATACATATGGCAGGATCCAACACCTTATGGAAAAGGTATCCCAGGGCTCCATCCTCATCCAGGATATGGTCCGTTCCAACCATGTCAATGAAATCGACCGATTCCATCAACTCCAGTACCGGTTCTCTAACTCGAACGAAGAAGACATCGCCGCCCATATCCCGGTAGATGCGCACGACATTTTCCAGCATGTGAATGCCGCTGATATCGATCTCGTTCACGCTGTGCATGCGGAGGACGAGATAGCGCTGACCAGGATGGGCGTCCAGATTCTCGATAATCGCATCCTCTATGTTGTTGGCTGCGCCAAAATAGATGTCGCCCATGATCTCCAGCATACCCAGTTGAGGGCAGGCAGGTCGTGCTTCGCTTCCGGAACTACTGACCTCCTCAACCATGTGCTGATAGCTCTCATCGGGCACGACCGAGCGAACCTGGGGTACACTTGTGCGCCAAAGGTAGAAGGCCAGGGACATCAGGATGCCTGTTAAAACGGCAAATTGAAGGGGAAGCAACAGGGTCGCAAGCAGGGTCGCAAGCATTATGATCTTGTCCCCCTGGGTGCCTTGCCAGATGCGACTGATCTCAGCGCGATCGATCATACCCAACGCTGTCACGATCAAGACAGCTGCCAGCGCTGTGCGGGGCACATAGGTGGCCATCGGAGCCACCGCCAGCATGATGACCATGACAAGAAGCCCGGAGATTACTGAAGCCACCTGTGAGCGCGCCCCTGACTCGAAGTTTACGGCGGAACGGGTGAATGAACCAGAACATGGATAGCCAGAAAAGAAACCGCACGCGATATTGGCGAGACCCTGCCCGATGAACTCCTGATTGCTGTCCAATCGCTGCCCGGTCTGGCTGGCGATAGAGCGCGAGATGGACATAGCTTCAATCAAACCGATAACCGACACGGCCAGCGCACCGGTTGAGAGATCGGCGATCAACTCAAAATTAAAGATCGGCGGAACAGCGAACTGCGGCAACGTGCGTGGCAATTCGCCCAGCACCCTGACTCCTTGTTGGTCCGCACCCGATAGGGCCACGACCACTGAGGCCGCTATCATGCCGAGCAGGGGTGCCGGCAGCTTGGGCCAGAATCGTCGTATCAACAGGATCAAGATCAGCGTGCCGATACCCAGGAGGATGGTCTGGGCATGCGTTTCTGGCAGGTGGATGATAATTGCCCCGGAGGTCGTGATCAGGCTGGGAGAACTGGGAATATTCAGGCCCAACAGGTGACTCAGCTGACTGACACAGATTAGTATTCCCGCACCGGCAGTAAAGCCAACAACCACGGAATCTGACACAAAGTTTACGAGAACGCCAAGCCCTGCCAGGCCCATCACGAGGCGAAAGACCCCTATCATGACCGCCATCAGGGCCGCTGCCGCCACATATTCCTGCGGTCCGGCCACGGCGAGAGGCAGCAAGACCGAAAGAGCCAACAAGGACGATGTGTTGGTGGGGCCTGTATGGAGTTGATGGGATGACCCCCAGAGCGCGCCGACGATAGCTGCGACGACGGCTGTGTACAGGCCGACTTGTGGTGGCAAGTCGGCAACCAGCGCAAATACGATGGCTTGTGGCACCAACACCACAGCCACCGTTAAACCAGCGATGAAATCGGGGCGAAAATTGCTGCGATCGTATGATCGGAGGATACGAGCGGGTTGGAAAAAGAAGGAGGACGCCTTGCCCAGACTTGCCAGGAGCGACTTATCCAGAGGTCGGCGCTGGGCCACACTACCTTCCACGGCCTGCCGGTCCTTTGGTTCCAGGTCTACGCGATGGCTTCGGATGCGGCGATATTATTCTGCAACCTGAATCGATCCATCGAACCCGATCGGCCAGAGCAGCATGGGTGTGGTTGGGAAAAGGCTTGGCGTTGCGATAGGCGATATAACCACAAGTAATACAGACCACTCGCCGCCGTTGATCGCCGGGCGGCAGACGTTCCTCCAATGCCTGACCACAGTGCGGACAATAGAGGGGAAACATGAGCAAATTGTAACACAAGGCTTGTGAAATGGGAAGGGTTGAAACCTTGACAAACAGGATGGTTCGATCTAGAATTGCCTCGCGAGCGAAGGCTCGCATCAGGGTTCCTGATGGCTCTGCCCATCTAGCCACGTTGCAGCCACTGTGAGGGCAATGTCACTGGAAAGTCCTCGTCCCGCATCGTCCGGTTCATGGTCGTCCAGTTTATTATGTCGGTTAATACATCACCCAGATCTAACAATGTTCAGCAAGAGAACCAGCCTCCTGGTCAAATGCGTGCCAGCGGCGGTGCTTTGCCTAACCTGCTGCTCTACGTAAATCGTCAGGCGAGCAACCCTTTGCGATATGCTTGGGAACAGGCGATCATGGCACTGATCGGCTGGATTCCCACGGTTGTGGGGGTTGCATTGCGCTCCGCCCTTTACCGGTTTATTCTGCGCATGGACGGTGTGGCTGCTGTCGAAAACAGTGTGCGGCTGCGTTTTGCCAGCAATATCAGGTTGGGTGACGGTGTCTATCTGGATCAGGGCAGCTATCTGCATGCAACCCCTGGCGGAATCGAGATTGGTAGCGGTAGTTTCGTCATGCACGGGGCTGTTTTGCATGTCTACAATTTTCGTGCTTTGCCCCACGCCTTTATTCGTATTGGCGAGGATAGTCTGATTGGCGAATACTGTGTGTTGCGAGGGCAGGGCGGCATCTCCATTGGTGATCGGGTCTATTTTGCCCCTCAGGTTCAGGTGTTGGCGGTGAATCACAACTACGACGATCCGAAAAGACCGATGGTAGATCAGGGCCTCACCGCGGACGGAATTGTGATCGAGGACGATGTTTGGATCGGAGCCGGTGCTATCATCACCGATGGCGTGCATATCGGCAAGCGTTCAATCGTTGCGGCTGGAGCCGTGGTTACCTCGGACGTGCCGGACCGAACTGTAGTGGGTGGTGTGCCAGCCCGCCCTTTGAAGACCCTGTCCTGATGTCGCGAATGGATTATCCACGCACACTGTGCAAAAAAAAGAAGAAATGGGAGATTTCTCCATGACAACACTTTCCGTCGTCATTCCGGCTCTTAACGAAGAAGACGGCATTGCGGAAATAATGGCGCGGGTGCTGGCGGTTGGTTCCGACCTGGCGTCCATGGGCGTCGATGATCTGGAGTTGATCGTGGTAGATGACGGTTCCACCGACCGCACCGCTGAGATCGTGGAATCCACACCGGGCGTAAAGCTTGTGCAGCATCCGGTGAACAAAGGTTATGGTGCCGCTCTGAAATCGGGTTTTCGTTCAGCCGAAGGTGAGTTTTTGGGCTTTCTTGATGCTGATGGCACCTATCCGCCCGAGTATTTCCCTCAGTTGTGCCAGGTTTTGCTGCAAAATGGCAACGATATTGTCGTGGGGTCGAGAATGGCTGGCGCTGACAGCGATATGCCAATGACCCGCCGTATCGGCAATACCGTTTTTGCCAGCATGATCAGTATTCTCAGCCGTCAACGGATCACTGATAGCGCCAGCGGTATGCGGGTTTTCCGTCGAGAGGCCCTTGAGAAGCTCTATCCGCTGCCCGATGGCCTCAACTTCACACCGATCATGAGTACTCGCGCCCTTCACGAGGATATTCACATGGTGGAGGTGCCGATTCCCTACAGCGAGCGAGTGGGCGATTCCAAGCTTAGCGTCGTACGGGATGGAACTCGCTACGTCCAGACCATTACCTGGACGGCGATGAACTACAATCCTGTGCGAATTTTGGGTGGCCTGGGTCTTATTGCACTGGGCCTGGCAGGCGTGATCGCACTGGTCACCTTCGTTGCCCGGCTTAGCGGGGTGACTGAGGTCGGTCCTATTGGAGCGTTTGCCCTGTTTTCGATGATGATATTGGCAATGACCGGAGTCAGTCTCTTCAACCTGGGGGCAACTTTCAATTATCTCGTGTCTCTATTTCACCATCGCCCCGTCAAGCAGGGGTTGTTCGGTAAGCCGATTTTTGATCCATCCCTGGATCGCCATTTTTGGTGGATGGGATTGCTCTTGGGCGTTGCCGGGCTTTTGCTGGGCGTTGCGAGTCTGATTATGGCGCTCAACGGCTGGCCCGCGGGCAAGATGTGGTTTTACTACCTTCTCAGCGCTGTACTCTTTCTCTTGGGACTCCAGTTTGTCATGTCGTGGATTCTGATGCGGGTTCTCGAGGAGTTGAGTGAGCGTGATGCGCTGGCAGCTAAGGACCTTGGTACCAAGTTTTAGTGTTTGAGGGGATAACGTCTGAGGTGAAAGTGGAGAGTTCGATATGACTGAAAAAGACCAACTGAAGCGCAATCTGGGTACTCGCCGGATGCCTGCACTGCGCCCGTCCAGTTTTCCTGATGCCGGTGCCATCGTGGAGACACTGACCTCGTCAGCACGTCCCCCGGTCGGTGTAGATATTCTGCTCGTCAACCCACCATCACCCGATGGTGGGATATGGATCCGCAGCCAGCATCGGGTAGGCCGACGCAGCCGGGAGAACATGATATGGCCTCAGATCGGTCTTGCTCAAATGGCTGCCTTGTTGGCCCCAGACTATACTGTCGAGGTCGTTGATGCCATCGCGAGCAGGATGTCCTGGCAGGAATTCGAACGTTTGCTGGAAGAAAAATATCCCAGGTATTACCTTACTCAGGTTACGGCGCCGACGTTGCGCAACGATATGTATGGTGTCTTTCTGGCCAAATCCTTGGGGTCTCAGACGATTGCGTTCGGAACCCACGTCACGCCCATGACCCTCGAGACCATGCGCCCTTTTCCTGCGCTGGACTTCATTCTGCGCGGCGAACCGGAGGCCACACTACGCGAACTACTGGATACTTTGCAGGATCAGGAACCCAGTGACCCTCACGTCGCCAAGATGGTGGAAGACACCAGGTTGGCCAGAGGCACCACGGCACGCAAGACCAGGGACAGCGACCTGGAGCTGCAGTTGTCACCGTTCGCGCCTGCCACACTTGAACGAATAGGGAAGGCAACGACGGCATCGGCCATGGAGTCGCCGCTTGCCGGTATTCTGGGCCTTGCATGGCGGTATGATAATGAGATCATAATCAACCGGGATCGCCCCTTTTTTCCCGATCTGGACGATCTGCCCATGCCACTGCACCATCTGTTGCCATATGAAAAGCAGCATATGCCGATGCTGAAGGGCCCATTTACGTTCATCGTGACCAGCCGCGGCTGCCCTGCAGGTTGTAAATATTGCATCAAACATGTGTCGTACCAGAACAGCGTTCGCCTGCGCTCGCCAGAGAAGCTATACGAAGAACTGGTTATCCTTTCAGAACTGGGGATTCACAATGTTCATATGTACGCCGATCTGTTCACGGTCAGCCGCGAGCAAGTTGTAACTTTGTGCAATCTCATCATCGAAAATGGCTTGAAGGTGACCTGGACCTGCAACAGCCGTGTCGACTTCGTTGACGCGGAAATGTTGCAACTGATGGGGCAAGCCGGGTGCTTCATGATTTCCTGGGGAATCGAAAGCGCCAATGAGGAGATATTGAAACGGGCTCGCAAGGGCTATCGCAAGGAACAGGCCTACGATGCACTTGTGTGGGCCAGAGAAGCCGGAATCAAGAATTGGGGCTATTTCATCATTGGACTGCCCGGTGAAACCGAGGAGTCGATCCAGGAAACGATCACGTACAGCAAAATGCTGCCCCTTGACATCGCCCTGTTCCACATTGCGGCACCCTATCCTGGCACCCCTTTCTTCTACGATGTGGTGGAGAATGGTTGGTTTCGACCGGGTACCAAGTGGGAGGAGGTCGACATGGATCAGTCTACCGTGCTCGACTATAGTAATCTGTCGGCTGAAAGGCTCGAGTATTGGCAGAAGCGTGCCACGCGGGAATGGTCCTTCAGGCCGGGCCCGATGTGGACCTTTGTTAAAGGCCTCAATAGCTGGGAGGGGTTCAAGAGCGCCATGAGTATCGGCGTTCAGACGCTTAAGTACGTATGGAGCTAGCTTGAGTCATCAATACGGCGATCCAACCCTGGGCGATGGCGTTGGGCCACACTCGCCGGTCACTCTCTTTCGGCCACTGCCACTGCTCATTTCGGGGGGCTTGATCATTAGCGCTTTGATAGGTGTTTGGGCAGCCTACGACCGGGAACAAGCCTGGATGCGGTTCTCGCTCATCTCCATCGGTGTGGCACTGATGCTCGGCATTGCCTGGATGGGTTGGCGGGGACGAATGGATATACTGGGCATCTTTGGCCTGCTCTGTGCACTGCTTGGGGCAGCAATCGGTGCCTATTTCCTTCTGACCTTCGACTGGGCGGGCAATCAGGGAAAATTTGCGCCGATCCAAGCGGCAGGCCTCTGGCTTCAGGTCCATCGCCCCGCAATCCCGGTTCCCGAGGATATCAACGCCAATGTGGCTGGTAGCAGTCTGGCGATTCTTCTTCCACTGGGGGCTGTGGGCCTTTTCTGGGGATGGAGTCGCGACAAGCGTACCGTGGCGATCATCGCTGCCCTGTCGTTGCTCTTCGGGTTTCTGATTCTATTCCTGACGCAGTCCCGAGCAGCCTGGCTCGGACTGGCAGCCGGCCTGGCTGTGGCCCTCTACCTGGCAGTGCGACCAGGCCTGGAAAACTTCCCGCGCCGGCGTCTGCTGTTGGACCTGGTTGCTTTGGCAGGGGGGCTTCTTGTCCTTGTCCTCTTCTGGCTGGTGGCATCGAGCCCCACTCTTGCCGAATCGTTGGGCTCGATCGGCGTTGGTGTCAGCCTCACCAATCGCGCCGAGCTCTGGCGCGACGGGATGAACCTGGTAGCAGATTACCCCTTCACGGGCAGCGGCCTGGGCAGCACCATGATGGTCTACTCCACCTATGGACGGTTGTTGCATGTCGGATTTATCACCCATATGCACAATCTGTTCTTGCAGATCACCATCGAGCAGGGAATACCCGGGCTTCTTTTTTTTCTGCTGTTGCTTGTCCTGGCCTGGTGGAGTCTGCTAAGCGCCTACCGGTCGGGTGAAAACCGCTGCTTCTGCGTACCGGTGGCAGCATCCTTGGTCGCCCTGGTGGTGCAAGGCCTTGTCGACGTTGGTATTTATGCCAGCTACGCGCTTCCGGTTCTTTTCTTGCCCATCGGGTTTGCACTGGCCCTGGGGCAGCCACCCAGGGTACTCCGGCGAAGCAAGAATGTCACCCTGGCACTGACGAGTGTATCGATCATCGTCGTGGCAATGTGTGTAGTGTTGATTGTACCTTCCAGTCAGGCTGCATTGCAAGCCAATCTGGGCGCCGTTGCCCAAACACAGCGGGAACTCTCCGCTTACAGCTGGCCCGAGTGGCCCATTCAGGATGCCCTCAGGCGCTCACCTGATATTGACCTGTCAGCTGCAATTGCCCGATACAAAGCAGCACTTGATCGTGATCCAAAGAATGCAACCGGCAACCGGCGACTGGGGCAGATTGAGCTTTCAAGAGGCAGGTATGAAGCGGCCCGATGGTACCTGGAAGCAGCGTATGCGACATCACCTCGTCAATCGGTGACCCGGCATCTGCTGGGCGAGGTATATGCCATCGATGGCGATCTGGACCTGGCAACGTCCTTTCTTCGCAGCGTCGACATCGGCCATGGCCAGTTTCAGACCAGGGTATGGTGGTACGAAACTGTCGGCGAGACTGAAGGAGCTCAGCGGTTACGGGAAGCTGGCGGGTTTTGACATCGGCATGGCCCTGGAATTTGATCATTTTGGCATTGGAGACTATCATGAGGGTTCGTGATGTATCTAGCATCTTGTGATGGCGAAAAAACTACTGGCTTTCGCAAGCGACCTGGTGGGTTGCTAACATATGAAAAAACTATTCAGAAACCTTAGAAAATCCAAGCCTTCCTTGCCTGTGATCGTCGTTTCCGGTTTGCCTCGATCTGGAACGTCGATGATGATGAAAATGTTGGAAGCAGGTGGCCTGACGGTGGTAACCGACCAGATTCGTACCGCGGACGAGGATAATCCAAAGGGATACTATGAGTTCGAACGGGTAAAACAGCTTGATAAGGGTGATACATCATGGGTATCCGACGCGCAGGGAAAAGTGGTCAAAGTAATCTCGGCCTTGTTGGAACACCTGCCACCTGACTATGACTACAACGTAATCTTCCTGCAGCGCAGTATCGAGGAAGTTTTGGCATCCCAGAAGAGAATGCTGGAACGTCGCGGGGAACCAACCGATCGGGTAAGTGATGAGGAGATGGCCCGCTTGTTTGCCAAGCACACTCAGAAAGTGGATCTGTGGTTAAACAGTCAGCCGAATATCTCAGTTCTCTATGTAGATTACAACGAGGTGGTGAGTAACCCCCATCAATCCGTAGGTCAGGCGAATCGATTCCTGGGCGGGCATTTGGATGAGCAAGCGATGATCTCAGCTGTCGATCCTCAACTCTATCGAAATCGGGCAAACCTGAACCAAATCTCAACTCGAGAAGACTCATTGTCAAAATGAACCAACAGCTTCTGTCGTCATTGTGGCTGATCCTGGTGTCCACGATAGCTGGGGTAGCCGGTCAGGTTTCGCTCAAGCTGGGCATGAGCCAGCCGGGCGCTGAGGAGACGGTCTCAGAGGGTGTGTTGTCTCTGATAGCTTTGATTCTGCGCACTCCCCTGGTGTGGCTCGGACTGATGTTTTACGGGATAGGAGCGCTTGCCTGGATCGCCGTCTTGTCTCGTCTGGATCTTAGCGTGGCATACCCCTTTCTTGCCTTAAACTTTGTGTTGATTACTATCATATCCCGCCTGTTCCTTGGCGAGACTGTGCCCCTCCTTCGATGGGCAGGGATCGGTGTAATCGTAGTTGGTATTCTTCTGGTGGCGCGCAGCACTACGGCGTCATAAAAACAAAGTGCACGAATCGCTTAGAAAACGCCACAACCGCTCCAAAGCTGGTACTTTGGTTTCCCTTTGTCTGCTGCTGGCAATTGCCGTGCCCTGGCTGGCTGGCACTGCCAAGGTATCGGCTGACCAACCAGTGATCTGGTCCAAACCGGTCAACTTATCCCAATCGGACGAGAGCTCGGTTCACCCGGCCATTGTCGCCGACAGCATGGGGAATATCCACCTCTTTTGGAGTGAAGAGGTGGGTGGGGAACCGATGCTGCAGGACGAAATGGCCCGGCCTGGTAATACGATCCTCTATACTCGCTGGGACGGCCAATCATGGATCGAACCAAGGGATGTTCTGTACGTGCGGGGTGAATACCTTGGTGACTATGTTTCGGTCGCAATCGATGACAACAACCGGCTCCATGCAGTGTGGACGGGACTGGATAACATTTACTACAGTTCGGCGCCGGCGGCTGTAGCTGAGACAGCCCAGTCGTGGAGCAAACCGGTGGTGGTTGGAACCGGCAGCGCCCGCTCCGCCTTCGAGTCTGCTGTTGCTGTTGATTCACAAGGTGTTATTCATGTTGCCTATGGCGCCCGACGCGATGTGCCGGGAGTCAACTACGTGCAATCGAGCAACGGCGGCGAGACCTGGTCGGCGCCAGTGACATTGTCACTTCCCCTGGATCGTTTGGAGAGTGGCTATTCGCAGGTGCGCTTGGTGGTAGACAGTGCAGACCGAATCCATGCTACCTGGACAACCTTCCAGAGACAAGGCTTTGGCCAAGGTGTCTATCATAGTCGCAGCACAGATGGTGGTCTTACATGGAATACGCCCTACCGGCTCGCTTATCGAGAGGATGACGATATTTTCGTGGAGTGGCCCTATCTCACCGAGTTTGCCGACCAGGAACTGCGTGTGATCTTCACCGATGGTGATGGCAAGGGCCGGTTGCAGCGCATATCGACCGACGGGGGCGAAACCTGGGGTGAACCAACGGTCATCCTGACCGAATTGGAAGGCATTAACGGCTATATCATTTCTCTGCTCGATGCCGCCGAGCAACCCCACTTGATCGCAAACATGCGTACCCGGTCTGACGGCACCGTCGGCCTGTTTTATGCCCCCGGCGCCGGGGGAGGCTGGCAACCGACTGTTCCGATCGCAACCGATCTACCCTACGGCCCCTCATCACACTATCCTGCAGCCGCCGTTCGCCTGGGCAATGAGATACACATCGTGTGGACCCAGTTGCGACGGGGTGAGATATGGCATATGAAGGGGGAGGTCTCCGGGGTTGAACCTCTTCCGGTGATGGAGAGGCTTCCGCCACAAGAAGTTGTGCAGCCATCGCCTACGATTAGCATCTCTACACCAACCCCAGAACCGCTGGAAACGGTGGCACCATCCCGGGAGCGGGGCGTTGCCGGGCCGACGCCCGCGCCCGTTGCACCGCCATCGCCGCTCGGCGCAGTGCTACCCGGTATAACACTTTCGCTGCTCCTGGTGCTTGGTGTGATCGTTTGGAAGGGTGTTCGCGCCAGATAGCGCGTTGAGGCATTACGGATGCATCATTTCACTGAGCTGTTTGGGTATCGTGACCTGCTCTGGCTATGGACCTTGCGAGAAGTCAGGGTACGGTATAAACAATCTTTCCTGGGCGTTGCCTGGGCGATCATTCAACCGCTGGCCCTGACTGTCGTCTTTACCGTCGTTTTTTCTTTTCTGCTTAAGATCGATACCGGGGATGTGCCCTATCCGGTTTTTGCCTATACTGGACTGGTCCCCTGGACGTTCTTTGCAACCTCGCTGGCTTTCGGGATTCCCAGCCTTGTCAACAATATGAATCTGGTCACAAAAATCTACTTTCCCCGGGAGATACTGCCCCTTGCCAGTATCGGAGCCGCCTTTGTAGATTTTCTGATCGCCTGCGCGATTCTGGCCGGGTTGATGTTGATTTATCGGGTCTTTCCAGGAATCGAGGCCTTGTGGCTCGGCCCGCTGCTCTTGCTGCAGATCATTCTGAGTATCGGTGTGATTTTGCTGGGCGCTGCGCTCATTGTGTTCTTCCGCGATATTCGTTTCGTCGTACCCTTATTGACGCAGGTCTGGATGTATGCTACGCCAATCATCTACCCGGTGGATTTCGTACCTGAACAGTTGCGACCCTTCTATTTTCTGAATCCAATGGCCGGTATCATCGACGGATATCGACGGGTGCTGATTTATGGTGAGGCGCCCAATATGCAAGCGCTGACATTGGCCACGATAGTGTCCGTGATACTGTTTGTGGTAGGATACCTGGTTTTCAAGCGAACAGAACCGGTATTTGCGGATATCATATGACCGATCAACTTCCATTGGGGTCTGTAATTTGTGATAAGGTTTCCAAACGCTATCGACTGGGTGCGTTTGGATCATTGCGCGGCACGGTGTCATCCCTTTTCGAGCGGCGGAGTGAGGAAGAAGAGGCACAGCGTACTCTGTGGGCATTGCAGGATGTTAGCTTTCGGTTGCAGCCTGGCGAGTCACTGGGCTTGCTGGGTCCCAATGGTGCCGGAAAGACGACCACCCTGAAGCTCCTGTCGAAGATTACCAGGCCAACATCGGGCAACATTACACTGCTTGGGCGCTCCTCATCCTTAATCGAGTTGGGGGCGGGATTCCATCCGGAACTTACTGGCAAGGAGAATATCTTTCTGAATGGAGCGATTCTGGGATTGAGTCGCCACGAGATTCAACGGCGTCTTGATGAGATTATTGCATTCTCTGAATTGGAAAGGTTCATCGATACCCCTGTCAAACGTTACTCTTCAGGCATGTATGTCCGTCTTGGCTTTGCCGTGGCTGCCTACGTCGAGCCGAATGTGCTTCTGGTTGATGAAGTGTTGGCAGTGGGAGATATTAGCTTTCGGCAGCGCTGCATCAAACGAATGAAGGAGTTGCAGGAATCGGGCACGACAGTTATCTTTGTCTCTCACAACATGCATCTGGTTCGCAACATGTGTCAACGCTCGTTGCTCCTGGTTCATGGACAGATCCAGTCAGAGGGTCCCACAGATGATGTGATCGCAGACTATGAACGGCTAATCATGGGAACTGCCGAATTGGCGAATGACAAGTCCCAGGACAAGGACCAGTCCCAGGTGTTGTCCGATGTCATTGTGCTGAATGTCGACGTAGCTCCCCTGACACCAAACGATAGGAACCTCATCGATTCGCATCAGTCTGGTGTAGTGACAATTCGTTACCGTACCCAGGCGCCCCGGGAAATCGGGCGTATCGATGTCCGCGTATTACGCGACGATGGCACACTGTGTAGTTCACTTGATGCCAGGGCAGCCGCCAAAAACGATCCTCGATTCCGCCACCTGGATCGGGAAGGTTCGTTTGTCTTGACCTTTTCACCCATGCAGTTGACTTCAGGCACCTATTTCGTGCTCGTTCGTATTACCGACTCATCCGATGCCCTGGTTATCGCATCCGGACAATCCAAGTTATTTCAGGCCTACGCAGGCGACCTGCCTTCGCCGCCGGGGGTTTTTGTTCCCTCAGTTGCATGGGACGTCGGGAAAGAGAATCGAAGTTAGTTGAAAATCCACAGCTTCAGGGGAAAGACTTTTCGTGACCCACGCAGGGTTTCGCGGAGTCTCGAAATCGGACAAACAGTTCCCGGGTGAGAATCGCATGGATATTGGCGCAATAGGTTGGTGGCATCACGATAACCACGGTGACTGGGCGATGCTGAATGCCCTGACGCACGCTATGAAGCCACATCGCATCGTGCCGATTGATACCGGCTTTGAGGTCAATGAGGACACGCTCTATCGTCTAAATCGGCTTGATTTTCTTATCCTTGGCGGTGGCACGTTGATGCGCGAGAGGCCTGTCGAACCCTTTGACCGATTCGATAGTTGGGGCGAATATCTTACAACTCCTATTGGCATTGCGGGGATGGGTGTCGAGACCGTGGCCCCTAACTATGCAGACGCGATGGGAGCATTGTTGGACAAAAGTGAGTTCTTCTACGTCCGGGATCAGACCAGCCTGGCGTTGCTGGATCATCCCAAAGCCCGTTATGCTCCCGATCTCACATTTTCTCAGCCGTTGCCAATTGCCGGGGCCAGGTCCGTGGTCGAAGGACGATCACCTCTTTGCGGTGTCAATCTTCGTCGGCTTCCCGGGGATGTTTTGACGAACTGGATCGATGTTCTTCAACAATTGCCGGTGGAGTTTCGGGGCATTTCGCTCTCTTCCCATCCCGAGTTCTCTGAGGGCGGGTTGTTGCGACAACTGGATCCTCAGTATCCGGATGGCTTTGACCCGCGCTCTTATGCCGATCTTAACCTGATGATTGGCACCGCCTTTCATTCGGTGGTCTACGCCATTCAATCGGCGATCCCCGTGATCGCGATCGCCTATGCGCCAAAGGTCCGACGGTTGATGACTGATATCGGTCTCGGCGACTTCGTGCTTGAGCCAACGGAGTGGGACCTCCTGCCCGGGCTGGTACAGACGGCCATCGAGAGGCAAGAGGAAATGGCCGAGCGGTTGAGGGAGACCACGACTGAGTTGACTCGGGCCGCCAACGCCAACGCAACAGCGATCAAAGAACATATCGAGGCCGTCGCCCAACCACATGAACGGCTTGGTCCCAGGGTCAGCATCGCCGTTCTGGTAACGGGCAGTGATGAAGAAACCAGGCGAACGATCCAATCCTGTTTGGACCAGACCCATGAGAATGTAGAAGTGGTCGTTGTAGCCAATCAAGCTGGTGAGCCAGAGCTCGGAACGGAACATTCTGACCAGATCCGTATCATTCGAATGGAACGCGAGTCAGAGGCGGGCGATCTTCTGCAAGCCGGGTTGCTAGAAGCTGACGGTTGCTATGTGACCTGGATCCGCTCCGGGGATCGTTTCACGCGGGATGCTATTGACTGCATGGTCAGCTGGCTGGAAGCCGATAGCATGTGCGATATGGTCTATTCGGATTATTTCGTGACCGGTGGTCATGATCGCATCTTGGATTGGCAAGTAGTACACCCTGCCTACAAACTCTTTCGGCGCAACGTGGTTGGACCCTGTTTCCTGCTGCGGACATCACTTATGTCGGACCTTGGCATGCACCATGCTACCTCGCTCTTGCCCGACTATGACTACTGGTTGCGTGCCCAGAACGAGGGTGAGCTCGAACCCCGGCATACCAGGCTCTTTTACCGTCACATTTCCAATGGCGCCATCGATGATCCGGTCGAGGAACAGCAGGTGCGACGGGAGTGGATTGCCGGTTTGCCGCTATCGCGTCAAGTAGTGTGGCGGGTCCGGGATAACAATTTTATCAACCAACAGGTGATTCCCTGGTCGATGGCAGCTGCTCGCAACGTGGCAGGAACACTCAAGCAAAGCCGCAGGGACCAGGACTAAGAAGATGAGTCATGCTCACAGTTAGCGCCATCGTGGTGACCTTCAATCGAGCAGACTATCTTCCCGAGGCGCTTGACAGCATTTTCTCGCAGGAGATGCCGCCGCTGGAAGTCATTGTCGTCGACGACGGATCCGTTGACGATACGAAGGAAGTCGTTGGCAGCTATGGCGACCGGATTCTGTATGTATGGCAGGAGAACCAGGGTGTATCCGCTGCGCGGAATCGGGGTCTTTCTGTTGCTCAAGGCGACTTGATCGCCTGGCTTGACTCGGATGATGCCTGGCAGCCTGCGTTCCTGTCGACCCTTGTGCAGCGCATCGAGCGTGATCCAGGTGTCGATGGCGCCTACAGCGGGAGAGTTTATATCGACAGCGAAGGAAAGGCACTTTCCCAATCGGTGCGAGTGGAACCGGACGAAGCGTTATATGCCAGTTTGATTGAGGATAACTTCCTCACGACTTCCTCGCTTATCGTTAAACGAAGCTGTTATGAATCGGCCGGTCCATTTGACCGTCAGTTCCGTATCGGTGAGGATTACGATATGTGGCTTCGTTTCGCCCGGCGACACAGGATTGTTGGCATGCCGGAACCTCTGGTAAGATACAGGGTGCACAGTGGCAATACCGTGGCGGATGCCGACAAATATAAATACTACCGGCTTGCGTTGACCGGGAAGCAGTTTGGTGAACTGGGCAGTGACCGCGATCAATGGACCGAAGAAGCACGACTTGCCCACGGATTTTCCTTTCGATCCGTTGCCTTCAACTACTTCCAGGCAGGTCAGATGGACGAAGGGTGGTACTACCTGCAGCAGGCGATATCGATATATCCGGATATTCTGGAGCGCCTTGACACCTACTACGAAGTGCTCTGCGGAGATCAGCCCTTGGGTCTG
Source organism: Chloroflexota bacterium (assembly GCA_034717495.1). Lineage (NCBI taxonomy): Bacteria > Bacillati > Chloroflexota > Chloroflexota bacterium. The sequence continues at coordinate 75,905 of JAYELL010000025.1, forward strand.
CGAGGCCAGGCGCAATTGTTGGATATCGATGCCAATAGTGCAGATTTGCTAAGACGGTTGGATGCCCTGTTTTACGAAGGTGGCAATACTCTGCAGCCGCGACGGCCCGCCGCTTACGGCAACGCTTACCTCGCCATGGCCATGCTGAATGATCAGGCTGGCAATTGGTCGCAGGCCCGGCGTTGCATCGCCCGAGCGATTCGGCACTATCCCGCTTTGCTTGGCCAGCAAGGTGTGTTGCGGCGTTTCGTCAAGTTGTCGGTGGGCCAGTCAGGAGCAGAACTGGGAAGATCGTTTTTGGATCGGTCGCCCTGACGATTGAGTTCGTTGCTGTTGTCGATTGAGAAGAAATCAATGCGTTTCCTTTTCTTATCCAATTTATATCCGCCGGCCCATTTGGGAGGCTGGGAGTTGATGTGTCGCGACATTGCGGGCGCGTTCATTGACCGCGGTCACCAGGTGGAGGTTTTGACGAGTCGCTTCCAAAAGGAAATGATTGAGCAGGATGATCCCAATATCCATCGGGAACTGTATCTGGAAAGCGATGTCCACCATTACAATCCAGTTGACTATTTCCTGCAATCGCAACGGAACGACGAACGAAACTTCGAGACGCTAACCCGGAATATTCAGGACTTCCAGCCCGATGCTGTGGTGGTGTGGGGCATGTGGCTGCTGAATCCGCAGTTGGCTGCGCTGGCGGAAAAGCTATGTCCCGGCCGGGTTGCCTATTATTTCTGCGGCTATTGGCCCATCGAAGAGGACCCGCACAGCCAGTACTGGCGCGCCTTCGTTGATAACAAGCGGTTGCCGGGATGGCTCAGTCAACGAATCAGCCGGCAGGCGTTGGCACGGCAGGAGAACCGCTCGAAAGATCAACTCGAATTCCGACATGTGACATGCGTGAGCCAGGCGGTACTGGACATACTGAGAGAAGGTGGTATCCCCTTACCGAATGCAACTGTAACCTACAATGGCATCGATCTGGATGAGTTCTATGCGCCCCTGGACCAAAAGGGATTCCACACCCCATTGCGCTTGATGTATGCGGGCAGCCTGGGTGCCAACAAGGGTGTGGATACAGCGGTACAGGCGGTTGCGCTGCTTTCCAAGAAGTTCAGCCCGGGAGATGTTCACCTGACTCTTGTTGGGAAAGGGCATCCCGCCTTCGAGGATCAGTTGCACCAGATTATCGGGGATGCCGGGATTGAGCAGTTTGTGACGATGACCGGCTGGATCGATCGCGTTGAGATGCCGCAAGTTTTGCACCAGCACGACGTACTGCTGTTTCCTTCCAGATGGCCTGAACCATTGGCGCGCATGATGATGGAGGGCATGGCGGCCGGCTTAACCCTGGTGAGCACCACCACCGGTGGCACTGCGGAGTTCCTTGAACATCGTCAAAACAGCCTGACATTTGAAGCTGGCGATGCAGTGGATCTGGCTCATCAGATTGACTGCCTGCTTTCCGAGCCCGGCCTGGCAAGGCGATTGGCGAAGGCTGGCCAGGAATTAGCCCTTGAGCAGTTTGACGAGAATCGCATGTACGACGAAATCGAAGAATTCGCTGTGCAGGCCGCGCAGCAGACCTCTTCGGTCTCGCCATAGAGACCTGGTCAGGAGGCCACCGGAAGTCGTGCGTATCCTTTTCCTGAGCAATTACTATCCACCCCTGGAAGTGGGCGGATATGAGCAGTTGTGCCGGGATGTCGCTGAACGCCTTGCCGGGCGTGGCCATACAATTGCGGTTTTGACGTCGACTTACGGCCTGGGAAAAGAGCCGGTCGGACAGGATGTGGATTACGATGTGCATCGGTTGCTGAGGTTACAGCCCGATTTCGACCGCCGGCTTGGTGCCACGCTGCAGTTCTTTTTGACGCGTCAACCGGATGAACAATACGACCTGGCATGCTTCAGGAAGGTTATTGCCGAATTCGATCCCGTTGTGATCTCGATCTGGAACATGCAAAGGTTGCCCCGGTCCCTGGCGCTGGAGGCGGAGGCACTCCCGGATACAGGCGTGGCCTATTGGGTGGCCAGTTCTACCCCGGCCGAACCCGACGAGTTCTGGCGGTATTGGGACCTGGTTCCCCCCAACCCGTGGAAGGCCCGCTTCAAAGGGTTGTTTAGCGATCGGGCCTTGCGCACTATGCAAGCCGAAGGCCATCCCCTGCAGCCCGAGATGAAACACGTGGGCGTTGTCAGTAATTTCATGCGCGAGAGAGGAATCGACGACGGAACATTGCCTTCCTGGACGAAGGTCATCTATAACGGCGTGGAGATCGATTCCTTTTTTCAACCAGTGCAGCCGTTAGGCGAGGGGCCAATGTGTTTCCTGCAGGCCGGCCGTGTCAGTGATGACAAAGGTGTGCATACAGCCATTGAGGCGGTCGGATTGGCGGTTCAGAAATCGGGCCTCGGAAACGTCCGCCTTGTTATTGCAGGATCTGGTCCGGCGGATTACCGGCAGCGACTGGACGAGTTGGTAAAGCGGTACCAGATAGAGGAACAAGTCGTTTTCACTGGCTGGTTGCCGCGGGAACAGATGCCGGCGCTTATGGCTGAAAGCCATGTGCTGCTGTTGCCGACTACTCATCAGGAGCCCTTTGCCCGGGTAGTCCTGGAAGCAATGGCCAGCGGGCTGGCTGTTGTCGCCACGCCTACTGGCGGAACCGAAGAGATCGTCCAGCATGGCAAAACGGGCCTGCTGTTTCCGGTCGGTGACAGCAAAAAACTCACTGACCAAATTGGAGGCCTGGTTGAAAACGACGATTTCAGAATTCAACTGGCTGAAGCAGGCCAACATCTGGTCGCTCAGCGGTATAGCCTGGAGCATATGGTCGACGAGATCGAGAATCTGCTGAATCTGGCGACCAGTGACGGATCATAATGTCACCATGTCAATATGTCAAAATGATATCTTGGCATCATGACATTGTAGCATCATGACATTGTGACATTCTTGCAACTCATGCGCATCTTATTCCTGGCAACGTGGTTCCCGTTCCCACCTGATAATGGCTCAAAAATCAGGGACTTCAACCTGTTAAGAGAATTAGGAAGGACTCACGATGTGACATTGGTGGCCTTCGCTTTTGACACCGCCACTCCCGATCGAGCAGAGCCATTGAATGAGTTTTGCACACAGATTGAGGTGGTCCCGATCGATCCGTTCGATCGGGGAGAGCAGGCTGAAATTTTCAGGTTTTTGTCCCCCGCGCCCATTGTCGATAAACCGGTGCCCGAGATGGAAGCGCTGGTGGAAAAAATCCTCCGGGACAACACCTTTGATGCTGTAATTGCGTCTACAACAGTGATGGCAACCTATGCCCTCCAGGCCAGGAATGCCTGCAAGATTCTACAGGAGCACAATTTTCACACCATCTGGACATTGGACCGGTACCAAAATGAAACAACTTTGCCTGGCAAAATGCAGGCCTGGGTGAGTCTGCAAAAACGGCGCCGCTATGACGACAAGCTGTTCTCCCAGTTTGATCTCTGTGCCATGGTATCGGAGAGGGATCGGGATGCCACGCTCAGGATGTTGCCTCGCTTCGACGGTCCTGTGGCCGTGGTTCCCAATGGTGTAGATTGTCAGCACAATCATCCCGGGCTGGCCGGGGTGGTACCCGATAGCCTGATTTACAACGGAGCTCTCACCTATTACACCAATCATGATGCCATGGCTTTCTTTCTCTCGGAAGTCTTCCCCCTGGTGCGCCAACAGGTGCCACAGGCACAGGTGACCATCACGGGATCGACCAAGGGTGTTGATGTTGACTCCCTGCCATTGGGCGGCGGCGTCCATCTCAGCGGGTATGTCGACGATATTCGGCCATTGGTAGCGGCAGCCAGGGTCTGTATTGTGCCCTTGCGGCTAGGTGGTGGATCCAGGCTGAAGGTGTTGGAAGCGATGGCACTTGGAACGCCAGTGGTAGCCACAAAAAAGGGTGCAGAAGGCCTGGACGTCGTGGACGGCAAGCATATCCTGGTGGCCGACAGTCCGTTGGAATTCGCGTCGGCCACCATCAGGTTGCTGCAAGAGGACGCGTTGAGAGATGAATTGTCCGCCAACGCACGCCAGCTGGTCGAGCAGCAGTATGACTGGTCCAGGATAGGGCAGCAATTCGTATCGTTGGTTGAACAGACTACTCGCGAGTGCCAGGACCCTGAGCGGGACAAGTTAGTATGAATCTATCCAACCGTGACGTGCGGCAATTTACAGCCAATCGAAACTTGCTGATCATCATGGTAATCGTCGGCGTATTGGCGTCCGCCTGGTTCCTGGGTCAGCGAGCGTCAATACTATGGCTTGGGCTGTTGGTCGTTGGAATCGGCGCGACCCTTGTGTTGAAGCAGCCATTGATCGGCCTGCTGGCCCTGGTGGTCATAGCTCTTGTGGGACCCATAAAAATCAACACAGGGACGACCGTACAGATAAACCCAACTACTTTGGTTATCCCTGCTCTCCTGGTTTTGTGGGTCCTGGTAATGATCCTGCAAAAGGATGTCCGATTGGTCCCTTCGGCGGTTAACAAGCCGCTGATAGCTTTCGTAATTGCCGGTCTGATCTCATTATTGGTGGGAAGTGTTCTGTGGAATCCGCTGGTACCCCGCTCGGGTAACTTTCTATTGGTGCAGATGGCCCAGTGGGCGATCTTCGCTTTCTCGGCCGGAGCGTTTCTGTTGACTGCGAATCTGGTGAAGGACGAGTTGTGGCTCCAGCGTCTGACCTTTGCTTTTCTGGTAGTGAGCGGCGGCCTGGCCATTCTCAGTCTCATTCCGGTCACACGAAGTCTGGTCTATGACATTTCGACGATTGCATTCATTCGGGCCCCTTTCTGGATGTTGATCGCCGCTTTGGCCGGTGGACAACTTCTTTTCAATGGCAAGCTGTCCGCTGGATGGCGCATTTTTCTGATAGTCTCACTGCTTGCGGTGGTAAATTATGCGTTCTTTCTGTCGCGCGACTCGGCATCGACCTGGGGCGGCGTGGGAACCGCCTTTGCAGTGCTGATTTGGTTTCGTTTTCCGCGTGTGCGCTGGCTCCTGGTGCTCTTTGTACTTGCCCTGGCAGCCACCGGCGCTCTTTTCCCTGCCCTATGGGATTTTGCCGGTGGGGATACAGAGTGGAAAACCACAGGCGGCTCGCGGATTGCATTGATCGAGCGGGTGATGCAAGTGTCAATGTTCAATCCAGTTACAGGTTTGGGACCTGCCGCGTATCGCAAATATGCCGCAATGGAGCCGCTGAAATACGGTAACGCCTTCTGGGTGGCGCCTCAGGTGAACTCTCACAACAACTTTGTCGATCTCTTTTCCCATGTTGGCATCGTTGGCCTGGTACTTTTTGCCTGGTTTGTTTGGGAGATGAGCAAAATCGGTGGTAAGCTGCGCAGCTGTTACCTGGAGGGTTTTTCGGCAGGCTACGTAAATGGCACGCTGGCGGCCGGTGTTGGGGCACTGGTTTTGATGATGTTCGCGGACTGGATTCTGCCGTTCGTCTACAATATAGGGTTTCATGGTTTTCAGGCGAGTGTCCTTGTCTGGCTGTTCCTGGGAGGGCTGGTGGCTCTTGAGCAAATGATGCCGGCGCCTGAAGCTTGCCCGCCGGGGGCATAGGTTTGGTTTGCGATTTCCACTGTCTGCATGACACGTCCGTTGGTCGTGTTTGCCGCAAGGATTCTCCCTGGTGACCTCAAAAAAAGATCTTTCTGTCATCATTGTGAACTGGAATACCTGTGATTTTCTGGCTCAGTGTCTGGAATCAGTACCTGGCGGCCAGCTGTCAGAAACCGGGTTGGGCCAGCATGTTGAGGTTGGTACCCGTAACCTCGATATTGAGGTCATCGTCGTTGACAATGCTTCCAGTGATGGCAGCGCGGAGATGGTGCGCCGGAGGTTTCCACAGGTTAAGCTGATTGAAAACAGCCGGAACATCGGATTCGCCATGGCCAACAACCAGGCTATCGCTTATAGCAGAGGGCGTTATGTTCTCCTGCTGAACAGCGATACGGTGGTGCATTCGGGCGCGTTGCAGCGAATGGTCGCTTTCATGGAAGATCATTCCAGGGCTGGGGCAGTCGGTCCTCGATTGCTGAACGAAGATGGAACGCTTCAACCCTCGGTACACCCGATGATGACGCCGGCGCGGGAGTTCTGGCGTTTGATCTTTCTGGAGAAACTCTGGCCCCTTGCACGCTATCAACAGGAGCAGTGGGATACAGAAACGCCTCGTCTCGTCGATGTCATAAAGGGCGCCTGCTTGATGGTGCGTCGCCGTGCCCTGGAGCAAACCGGCCTGTTGGATGACCGGTACTTTATGTATACTGAGGAAGTTGACCTTTGTTATCGACTGGCACGCGATGGCTGGAATCTTTGTTACGTGCCGGCAGCAGTGGTAACCCATTTCGGTGAGGCCAGTAGCCGTCAGATGGCCGAGGATATGTATATTCAACTCTATCGCAGCAAACTTCAGTTTTTCCGCAAATTCGGTGGAGCTGGCCGAGCGCGCCGGTTCAAGGTCCTCGTGAGCCTTGCCTATGCACCGCGAGCCATGGTGGCGACAACCAGTGGCCTGATAAGCGAGCCATGGCGCACCCGTGGCAAAACATACCGTCGATTGCTTCGAGAACTTGATTGATCCTTTATGAAACAACGACTGAATAGCCAGAATGGAAAAGTAAAAGCGCTGGCACCCCTGCTTCTCATCATTATTCTCGCAGTATTGTTGAGGGTTGCTGTCGCCTTCTACCTTGGAAACAGCATCGAAGAGGTGCGCGGTGGGACCTTCGACCAGATATCCTACGATGCGTTGGCATTGCGAGTGATGGACGGCCACGGTTTCAGCTTTGCCACTGACTCATGGCCGTATGCCAAGGCAAATCAGCCAACTGCCTTCTGGTCCTATCTCTTCACCCTGTTTCTGGCCGGAATTTACAGCCTGGCCGGCCATGAGCCTCTGGTCGCGCGAATCATCCAGGCTATCCTGGTGGGCATTGTGATGCCCTGGTTGGTATATCGTATCGGTGCGCGGGTATTTGATCGACGCGTGGGCCTCATAGCGGCCCTGATTGCTGCCATCTACTTCTATTTCATCAACTATGCAGCCTCGTTGATGACGGAGTCGCTCTATATCGTCGGAATACTGTGGACTATCGATGTGGCAATGCGTTTGGCTATCCAGGCAGAAGGGTGCAGTGCCGGGGAGTTGACCTGTTCACAAAGGCACATGCTGCGTCTGGGGCTCGAGTTGGGTCTGGCGATGGCTTTCACACTCCTGATGCGTCAAGTGATCGTGATTTTCCTTCCAGTGCTCGGCTTGTGGCTACTCTGGATTGCATGGCGACGAAATCAACTCAAGGGCACCATCCTGGCGCTGGCGGTTGCAGCCTTTGTAACAGCGCTGGCACTTTTGCCTTTCGTGATCCGGAACTACCGGGCCTTTGGTCAGGTAAGCATGCCAAATACCAATGTTGGTTTCAATTTCTTCTGGAGCAACCACCCCATCTACGGCACAACCTTTGTGCCCGTCATCTATGAGTCCAGCGGTATCACCTACCCGGAATTGATTCCTCCCGAGCTGCGCCATCTCAACGAAGCGGAGCTGGACCGTGCCTTGTTGGCCCGTGGAATACAGATCGTGCTGGAGGATCCGACACGCTATCTACAGCTCTCCTTGAGCCGCTTCCCAGTATACTTCCTTTTCTGGCCTACCGGGACCTCGTCGACGCTGAGCAACGCGGCCCGGGTTCTCAGTTTTGGCATTTTTCTGCCCTTTATGATTTACGGTTTGATCACTGCCTTCTTGCGGGCGAAAATCGGCAAATCGGAACAAGTCGCAGACACCCAGGATCCCGTTTCGATGGCCTGTGCTCATCTTCATTGCGAATTTCTTGCGCTGCTTGGCGCTTACATGATAGTCTATACGGCCATCCATATTGCGTCGTGGGCAAACGTACGCTACCGGTTACCGGTAGATGTGTTTCTCATCATTTTCGCCGCCTATGCCATCGATGACCTCCTGTGGAGAGTGTTGAAGATCGGTTCGGGAAAGCAAAAGCGGCAGAATCCTGACCTTGTTTTTCCGATGGAAGGCTCATGAACGCAATGGAATTTGACGAGGTTGCCCTGCAAAAGGTGCGTGAAGATCGACTTCTGATCGACGAGCTCGACCGCTGGCTCTACGACGAGATCAGGCCTTTTTTCGGCCAACGGGTTCTCGATGTCGGTTGCGGCCTGGGTAATTTCGCACGGCATTTAACTGCTAAGGACTTATATATTGGCACCGATGTTTCGCCGGCCAGTGTCGCTGCCGTGAACAAGACCTACGGTGCCTATCCGAATATGCACGCCCAGGTCGCAAACGCTACCGATCCCCGCTTTCGAAAATTCAAACGATTCGAGATCGACACGGTATTTTCTTTGAACGTGTTTGAACACATAGACGATCATGAGACCGCTCTTGAGAATGTGGCCTATGTTCTGAAACCAGGTGGTGTATTGATCCTGGTCGTTCCCGCCCACAAGTGGCTTTATGGAAGTATCGATCGCTCCATTGGGCACTACAGGCGCTATGACATGACGTTGCTAGCCGAAATGTTTCGAGAGGTTGGCATCAATTGTGTCAAACTGAAGTACATCAACGCCCTGGGCGCGGTGGGATGGTTTGCAAATGGGCGTGTTCGCAGGCAGGATACACCGCCTTCGGGCCAGTTAAAGCTGTTCAACAAGTTGGTTCCGTTGATCAGGCGATTCGAGAGTCTGGTGCCGGTTCCCTTCGGTATCTCCTTGCTGGCTGTCGCCAGAAAGGGATCATCATTGGCGCCGGAATTGAACGGCAAATCATGATTGTCCTCCATCTGCTTTTTTTTGTGGTCACTCTGGTCATCGCGGGCGGCCTGGCTTATCACTATTTCCTGTTGATCGCAGGCAAACCCCAACAGGCAGGAGATATCGATGAGTTGCCACAACCCAACCTCCGGTTTGCGTTGGCAGTACCGGCACACGATGAAGAGGATGTGATCGCTGCCACTGTCCGGCAGATGCAGGAGATAGACTACCCGGAGCGGTTGTTTGATGTCCATGTCGTTGCTGACCATTGCAGCGATGACACTGCGGTGGTGGCAGAGGATGCGGGTGCAACTGCTCATCTCCGTACAGATGAGCCTAGCGGGCGAAAGGGCTTCGCCGTGGACTGGCTCATCAAAAGATTATTGGCTGATCCAATAGGCTATGACATCATTGCTGTTTTCGACGCGGACAGCAAGGTCGATTCACTTTTTTTGACCGCGGTCAGCCATGTTTTGGCCGATGGTTCCCGGGTGGTTCAGGGGAAACATGTCATCGCCAACCCCGACAGCAGCATGTTTAGTACGCTGGCCGATGCCGATATGAAGCTCAACAACCGGATCCGCAATCAGGCCAAGGAAAACCTCGGATTGTCGGCCCGGCTTATGGGCGACGCGATGGTGTTTCGGCGCGGGATTCTTGATGAGCAATCCTGGATCGGTGCAGAATCCCTGGCGGAAGACCGGGATTTCGGTATTTTCCTGGTTACCCAGGGCGTTCGCATTCGCTTCGCTCCTGATGCTGTTTCTGAAGGACAGGCGGTCACGGCCTGGGCCGACGCGACACCCCAACGCATGCGCTGGTACGGAGGTGCATTCGATTTGCAAAAACGTTATCTCGGGAAATTGGGATCTCTGGTTGTGAGTGAGGGTAACCTGGATGCCCTGGATAAGTTTTTGGAACTCGCGCTACCTCCATTCTCACTGATAGCAATCGGCTGCGTTACCTTGTTGCTTGTTCAAGGGTTGCTGCTCATGCTTGGTTTGCCGATTACCGGCTGGATCGTTGCCACTGCCCTGTTAACACTGCTGGCAATACTATTCCCCTTCCTGGGGTTGGCAATGACAGGAGCACCTCGCCATGCCTATAAGGCTATGATTGCAGGGCCATTTTATGTGCTATGGCGCGTGTGGATTGGACTTGTAGTGCGAGTACGGCACGGAAGTGTTTCCTGGGTTCGGACAAAACGGATCGAGCCTGAGCCCTAGTTGTTATCCCAGAATGGACAAGAGGTAATTTTCAAAAGCGAATAGGGTTGACCGGTGTGTTATAATTGGGTTGTTCAGGTTGTTTGTTCCAATTGGTGCTTTCAGTGCGTGGTCTCCTTACTCGTGACGACTCTTCGAGTTGGCCGCGTTTTGGGCTGCCAGGTGGGCCTGCTGTGCGTATAGTCTACGTATTGCCCTCGCCTACCTTTGGTATGCATCAGTACACGGCGGACCTCGCCAATCGCATGGCCGCGGCGGGACATGATGTAAGTCTGGTTACGACGTCCACCTTGCCGAGGGATCGATACAGCCCTGCAGTTACCATCGAAGCTCCCATCACTACTCACAATACCGGATTTTCTTCCGAGGGACTGCATATCGAACCATACCGTGTGTTGGAGCGGACGATTCGGGACCTGGTTCCGGACGTTGTTCATATCACCGGTGTTCACCTTTGGAATGTGTTGCTGGTGCGTCGGTTGCGAACCCAGGGGCTTCCAGTTATCCATAGTTTGCATGATCTCGATCCCCACTTTGGGGTGCGTTTCGGGAGACTGATCCGGCTGTGGAACCGGCTCATCGTTGCCAACGCAAGCCATGTTCTCGTTCATGGGCAGATATACAAGGAACGGCTGCTGGCCGGTGGTATGGCGCCCGATCGGGTTAGCTATACCCCGCTGCTTCATTTGTTTCTGAGCTACGATGAATTTGCCGAATTGGTGGATGGTGAAGTAAACTACGAACAATGGGCGCTCTTTTTTGGTCGTTTCGAGCCATATAAGGGCGTTGCCCAACTCCTCGACGCTGTTACCAAAGAACCGTCCTTTCAAAGTCACACGCCCAGATTGGTACTGGCAGGGAATGGGGCACTTCCAACCAGGTGTCTAGAGGAGAATCCGCCAGGGATTGAGGTGCGAAACCGGCAAATAGAAGACCGGGAGGCCATAGACCTCTTTTCCCGGTGCGGCTTGCTGGTACTGCCCTACCTTGATGCTTCGCAATCAGCCTTGATTGGCGCGGCGTATTATTTCCGGAAACCGGTGATTGTTACCCGTACCGGCGCACTGGCGGAGTACGTCATAGATGGTGAGACCGGTTGGATCGTTTCACCAGGAGACGTCACAGCTCTGGGAAACCGTCTGTCTGAGGCACTGTCAGATCCAACTGAAATGAAACGCATGGGAATGGCGGGTCGGGCGTGGTATGATCGGCAGCGCATTCTGGAATTCGGCATCTTACTGGATATGTATCAGAGTGTTGTTGCTTCAGCGTAGTTTGCGGAAAATATCATGAGACTTGAGACTTCGGGAACCCGGCCACCGGGTTCTGCAGGACAGTCGGGAGAACTGGAGCGGCGCTTTACTCTTCCATTCCCCCGTCTTCGCACATCGGAACGCAAACTGCTGCTGGTCGTGGTGGATGCAGTGATCATCAATGCTGCATTGTTGCTGGCCTGGCGCCTGGGCTCTGATCTGGATGCAACGGTGCTGGACCTTCTCGCTCCATACAAGTGGTATATCACACTCACCATAGTCTGGTATCTCTCCGCACTCCTGTTTGACCTCTACGACCTTGCTCGAGCCGCCAGCACATACAATATTGTTCGCAATAGCCTGGCTGCGGTGCTCGTTACAGTGCTGGTCTATTCACTCATTCCAAGCCTCTCCCCCCCGTTGCTGCGGCGTACCCTGATCTTCCTGTTCACAGGCTTTGCCGTGGTGGGTATTGTTGGGTGGCGTATAGCCTACGTACAGCTTTTTGTTCAGCCCTGGTTCACGCAACGGGCGCTTGTCGTGGGAGCCGGATGGGCCGGGCGCACCCTTGTTCAGGAGATGGCATTGGCGCCCCAGGACGCCAACCCCTACCGGGGAACCGGGTACGAGCTATTGGGTTTCATTGACGACGACCCCAACTATGAGGGCACAGACGTGGATGGCATTCCCGTGTTGGGCGGGCAAGAGGTGTTGATACCCATGGCCGAAGCCCTGCAGGTTGAAGAGGTGATCGTGGCCATCACGCATCGCCACGCCATGGCGGATGAACTCTTCGACGATCTGCTTCGTTGTCGTGAATTGGGAATTCACGTCTCCCCAATGTCCACTGTCTACGAGCGTTTGCTGGGCCGGGTTCCGGTTCTGCACGTCGGTCGCGATCTCTTCACGGCCCTACCTACAAAAGACGAGTCCTCATACCGGCTCTATCGAATCTTCAAGCGTGGCGTAGACCTGCTTTCGGCGTCTGTGGGTTTGCTGGTGCTTGCCGTCGTCGCGCCGCTGATCGCATTGGTGAATGCTGTTACCTCGCCTGGCCCTCTGTTTTACGACCAGGAGCGGGTCGGCAAGGGTGGGCGCACTTTTGGCTGCTACAAATTCCGCTCCATGATTCCCGATGCTGAGGCTGACACCGGTGCCGTTTGGGCGCAATCGGATGACGATCGGATCACACCGGTCGGCCGCGTGATCCGGCGGGCGCGCATTGACGAGTTACCTCAATTCATCAATGTACTGAAGGGTGACATGAGTCTGATCGGCCCCCGCCCGGAACGCCCCCAATTCGTGGAAACCTTGTCCCATACAATTCCCTTTTACCGGGCACGTCATGCTATGCGGCCGGGCATCACCGGCTGGGCCCAGGTCCAGTACGACTATGGCAGTTCCGAAGAGGATTCCAGGATCAAACTGGAGTATGATCTTTATTACGTGAAACATGCCGGTCCCATGTTGGATCTTCGCATACTCCTTCAGACCGTATCGGTCATGTTGCAGTTCAAGGGTCGTTGACTCGATCGGGTCTCTGCTTTCGAATCGCGCGGTAAGGCCTGCTGGTACATTGTTATTGCCATCTCCGGTTCTTTCCTCAGCACCGTGAGCCTCAAACCCCAAAGATCAATCTGTTGTGAACGAGGCGATATCATTGCACCCCACCAATGATGCAACATCGAAAACAATTGATCGGAGGAAGAGCAATTGGTCAGGGCGTTGGACCTTTCTGGCCATTGTAGCCAGCATCGGCGTAGCTCTTCTGCTTGCCTACCTCAAGATGCTTCAGGTGCCTGGGATCTGGGGAGCCGATGCCTATACCTATATTCAGGCTGCACTTCAATTTCCTCGTGGCGAGACCACCTTCATCGGCAGTCTGGTCGGAGATCGGCACCTGGCAATCTGGTTCTATCACCTCTTTTTCGACCTATTGGGTGAAAACCTAGATTCGCTATCTGTGGCACTAGGAGTATTGCTTGCAATCAATGGTAGTCTTATTACTGGCATTTCATTCCTGGTATTCCGCTCTCCTCTTTGGGCTTTTCTGATAGCTAGCATTACTAATCTTCTTACCTTTGGCAGTCAACATTGGTTTTTCCCCACAACCGATCCTCCTTTCATCGTTACCATGTCATTGCTCCTTCTATTGTGGGTTGTCGGATCCAAACATTGGAATTGGTTCGTGCTGATTTCACTCGCATTGATCGCTGGTATCGCTTCCTCGATTCGTCCAGGACCTGTACTTTTTGTTTCTGGCATGGTCGTTACTGTGATATTGCTGTCCTCAAGCCCTGTGCTTGAGGACAGTGAAAAAGAAACAAGAACACTCCTGTCCTTCAAGCGCTGGCTGCCGCCTGCGGTGCTTCTGTTCCCTCTGATCATCGGTATGATTTTTGGAAACTGGGCATGGAACCTCTGGGTGCCTGCAGAAAAGCCACCAGGTTATACCTTTGCCTATTTATTAGTTGATCCAATCGTGGGCTACGCAGACTGCGAAAACGGCCCTGTGAGTGCACTTGCATGCCAGGTCTCCAATTCGACACCATCTGGTCCGGCAACCAAAGAAGATCGGTTTGCCTGGTGGCACGCGGTAATGCAGTCTACCTACCTTTCGTACGGAACGGACCGGAGCGACTCAATCATGAGAGACGTGGGTATAGAGACCCTATCACGCTTCCCCCTGCAAATTGGGCTATCAACCCTAAAATCCTTCGGGAGCTACTTTCTCCTACCCCAACCTGAATTTGCGATCATGACTCACAATTATGAAGAGCAGAAACAGGATGTCGCAACAACAATTCGCGAGTATGAGTCTGGAGAGGTTCGCACATGTTTTGGCGTTTTAGAAGACTCTCCTTTGGGTCGAGAGTTCTTGGTTTCACTGGATCACCTCCCGAAAGATGAACTTGCCTTTATCGCAAACCTCCGTCGGTTCACCCCCTCGATGCGCGTTCTCGTAATTCTTCCCGGGGTCCTGTTTGCCCTTTTGCTCGTATTGGTGCCCATCATGTATCGATTCCGAGAATGGGATTGGCTTCGACAGTTTCTTCCTTTTTGTTTTTACTTCGTCGGACTGATTGGCGTCGCTGCGATTTCTCAGGGCTTTTTCAGACGATATTCAGAGCCTTTTTTGCCCCTGACAGTTCTTGCTATTGCCGCTGCTACGCCAGGTCTGGCACGCAATATCAACATCAATGTTAGAAACCGAGCCTGATCGTCATCATGCCGATTTCGACCAAAAGCGCTGCACGGAGTGCCGCCAGTGGTAATACTGGAGGCTTGATCAACCACCATGCAACACTCCTTGCGGCGATTCTGACCATTACGGTCATTCTAATTCAATTTGTCTTTATCGATCGTTTTCCGGCGGTTCATGTCGATGAGCCCTGGAATGCCAACCGCGCCTGGCATTTCATTCAGACGAGTGATCCCACAACGACCATTGATGTCGGTCCCTTTCCCGATGGCAAAGGCCTTGGGACTCTTCCACTTGCCTTGCTGATTCGAACAGTGCCCAGCCGTTTCCTGGGGCTCGGTCTGGTCCAAATGCGCTTAGCCTCGGTGTTTTTTGGTGGGCTGTTGTTGTTTGGCACTTTTTTGGTTGGGCGTCTCATGTACCAACCATCGACCGGACTGTTGGCCTTGATCATGGTAGGCCTCAGCCAGGTATTCTTGCAGACCAGTCATCGCGGACGCCCAGATATCATCGCTGCGGCATTCATCGTGGTCGCTTTTGCCTGTATGTGGAAGGGATGGCGTTCGGATAAATGGGTCTGGCACCTCGTTGCCGGAGCAGTCGTTGGCCTGTCGGGCGAAGTACATCTAAATGGCATCCTGCTTGGTGTTGCGATCGCACTATGCTATCCCGTGTTTTGGGGCTGGGGATTCTGGCGTCGGAGAGGATTCTGGGCGTTTATAATTGGTGCCGTATCGGGTGCAATCGTTGTCTTCCTGATAGGTCTTGCGGTGGGAGCGCGCCCGGAGGAGACAGGTTTCGCCACCTTGCTTGCAGGACTGCGCTACCTGCTCCCAGGCATCGAAGCAGGCACTTCGTTGCCAATACACGGTCTGGCTGGTACCCATCGCCCCCCTATTATGGAGCTTTCGCCGACGCTTCTTATCCAATCATTCTTGGCCGAACTCCACTATCGATACGCCTTTCGGCATCATCCCTTGACAATGATGTTAGTCGGTGTCAGTCTGCTTTTTCTCTTGGCGAGAAGAGACAGACCCGATCGTGTTCTGCTGGTCTTTTTAGGTGTGTCTTTTGCCCTTTTTGTGCTATTGGTAAGCAACAAGGCTTCCTATTATGCCATTCTGTTTTATCCATTCATGTTGTTGGCGGTAGCTGCTCTATTTGTCGCCCTTCTTACTCAATCGAACAGACCTGGTTTGAGGTCTTTGGTGGCTGGCGTCATTATCTTATTTCTGGTCTTTCTCGCTGCCCGGCAAAGTTGGACACTTTTTCGTAGCAGAAATTATGACTACATTGCGATTACCGAGGAGATTCGGGAAGTGCTGGGTGATGATGCCAAGGTCATGGCTATGCCTACCTGGTGGCTGGGACTTTCGAATTATGATTTCCGCTCGACCTTCACACTGTCAGATTATCACTTCATGCAGGGTTACACATTGACTGATGGAATCGAAGCTTCGGAACCTGACTACATCATCGTCGATGAAATACTGCGCGATCGCCTTCTTGATGATGATGGCTTTGTATCAACCGGGCTTGGCTCCGGATTCTTCAAATTGCCACGCAAGGAATTCCATAGTTTCCTGGCACAGCGCGGCGAGAAGCAACTGGAGATCGAGGATCCCTGGCATGGTTTGATCGAGGTGTATCAAATAAAATGGGATTGAACCGGAAAGACCGCTTCTGGAAGCAAAAAGGCTGGATGAGCGTCGTGTATGGATGAATGGCACTATCGTCTTTTTGGCCTGGGGTTGACCTCCAATCGGCCATTGCCTGGACTTGAGGACCTGTCGAAGTCGGTCCAAACAGACCTGCAGGTATTCTTCAATGCGGAAAGGGGGAAGCGTCCCGCAATCGATGCGCTGCCCCGACAACCCTTGCATATCAGCGCCGAACGGGAGGTGGATGGATCACCGATGTTGGCTATCTGGGAGTTGGATAGTACCTACATTCTGTTGCAGGCCAGGCATGGCTTGGCGGCGCTTGTCGACCGTACCGGAACCCGGGTATGGATCTGGTGGCCCGATGTTGCCGACCAGACCGAAACGGCAGCCCTTTTGTTGATGGGTCCCCTGATGCGAATGGTGCTTCGGTTCAGAGGAATTCCATTCCTGCATGCCAGCGCTGTGAATGTTGGGGACAAAGCCCTGGCCTTCGTCGGTTCGTCGGGAGCCGGAAAGTCGACGCTGGCCGCGGCCTTTGCCCAGCTTGGATATCCCATCATTTCCGATGACGTTGTGGCTCTTTTCGTGCATGATCACGTCATCGCAGTATCGCCAGGTTACAATCGGATCCATCTCTGGCCCGAGGCTCTCCGGCTGGTGGAGGGCATTTCAGTTGATGAGAATCACCTGATTCCGGGATGGGATAAGGTTTTTCTGGAAGAGGGGATCTCTTCATTGAGCTTTGAAAGCAGGTCGCTGCCGCTGGCAGGGGTTTTCTTGTTGACACATCATGACTCGGACCGTGAAGCTGTTGAGCCCCTTGCGCCCGCAGATGCCCTGGTTGAACTCTTGACTTGTGCCCATCCATCGTTCGTTCTGGACACGACGATGCGCCTGCGAGATTTTGAGTTTTTCAGCTGGCTTGCCGAAACTATTCCGGCATGGCAGATCTGTTTTTCCCCCGAAGGAAGCGATCCCGCACGATTAGGCAAAGAAATACTGGAACAGATTGATCCCCATATGAGCGGCGGGCAAAAGGGATTGTCCATCGTTTGACATTTTACGCCTTGCATGATAAAATTCGAACGATGGATGTTTCTGACCAGATGCGGCCAATCCGCACGGATGATATGGCTTTTCGGGTGTTCGGTGATGAGGCGGTTGTTATCAGCCCGGCTGAGAGCAAGGTTAGAATGCTCAATTCACCGGCATCTCGCATTTGGCAATTGGCCGACGGTACCCGAACGATCGATGAGATCGCTACTGCAGTAACTCTTGAGTATGACGTAGACTTGCCGGCGGCAAGAAAAGACGTTTCCAGGTTTGTAGAAGAACTTGTGGACAAGGGATTGCTGAAGTGGGCAGCATAATCCGGCCTTAGAAGCAGTCATCCGGGGCTTTTCTTCATTGTTTCTTTCATTAGCAACGTCCCATCAATATAGAAAGGTCACCCTTTTGTTGTTCCCAATATGACGATCGGGGTGTTTTCAGAGGGGTAGCTTGTCAGACAGTGCCATCAAAAGAGGAGGAGTTCATGTCAAAACAGCCAATTAATCAATCCGATTCTTCCAATCGCAAGCCTTGGGAAGAGCCACGGATTATCCTGGAGCGTTCGTTGGAAGCCGAGGCACAGGGACCCGCGCCTGGTGCCCCTGATGCATCTGGTCCTTTTGGTCCCTTTGGTCCTTTGACCAGCTAAAAACTGCTGAAGTCTCTTTTTTTGAACTCAGCTCAACCGAAATACTGGGAAATGTGTTTCCGATAAACTGTGGGTACAGATGTGGATTCGCACGTTCTGTACCCACGGTTTGCGCGTCTATCGATCATTGAAAATCAGGCGAAAAGCTAAAACTTAAGCTGATTTTAATCCAACGGAGGCGCTGTCCCATGATATAATGGGAGCGCCTCCGTTTTTCTTTTGGCATCAGCTACTGGCCGGTTGGTTTTTCCATACCTGATCCAGTTTAACTGTTGAGGGAGCGATAATTCATGGCTTTCAAATCAAGACAATGGCTTTGGAAGGTGGCGGGCCTGTCTGTAATGGGTCTTTTGTTCGTAATGCAGGGCGCTATTCTTACTTCGGTAGCAGGTGCGGATTCTTCGGAGGAGATTATCCGTCGGGTGGAGACGTTGGCATACGAGTTGGATGAGGGTGGTGTACGGATTCCGGGCTATGGGATGAGCAGCGAGCCTGGGGCGCCAAGGTTGCCAGTGTCTACATTTGCGGTGGAGA